>JAKPQQ010000132.1 GCA_029557215.1 Fibrobacterota bacterium
CTTGGCCAGGAACTTGCAGTAGCTCACCCCCGCCGACCCCGTCAGCGACAATTCCTGTCTGATCCGCTCGCGGATCTCGCGGGCGACGGGGGTCGCCAATCCCCCGTGGGTGGTGTTTTCCGTCACATCCAGGAACGCCTCGTCCAGGGAAAGGGGCTCGATGGCGTCGGTGTAGTCGGAAAAGATCCTGTGCAGTCCGCGGCTGGCCTCCTTGTAGGCCTCGAACCGGGGCTGGACGAACACGGCCTGCGGACACAAACGGTGGGCCCGCGAGCAGGGCATGGCGCTGCGGATCCCGAACTTCCGCGCTTCGTAGCTTGCGGTGCAGACCACCGAGCGGCTGTCGGGCGGGCCGCCCACCACCACGGGCCTGCCGCGCAGATGCGAGTGGTCGCGCTGCTCCACCGCCGCGTAGAAGGCGTCCATGTCCAGATGGATGATCTTGCGGATGGCGGGCTCCCGATCCAACCTCGCCCTTGGCGTCTCAGATGTGCTTCTTGAGCAGGTTGCGGCTGGCGTAGAAGTATTCCACGCCCGAGGCCACCGTCACGGCGGCCACGATCCACATGAGGATGCGGGGCGCCATGCGGAAGAACAGGTCCCACCACGCCCACGACACGTGGAGGTCGCGCAGGATCCCGTCGAAGCTCGCGAACACGAGGATCGCGATGATCGTCCCGATCTGGATCCCGGTCTTCCATTTGCCGGAGCGCCGCGCGGCGATGACTTCGCCTTCGGCGGCGGCCAGGGTGCGGAGGGTTTCCACGGCGCTTTCGCGGTAGAAGATGAGCGCCACGATCGAGACCGACGCCCAGCCGGTCCCCAGGAAGCACAGGAACGTGGTCATTGTGGAGATCTTGTCCGACCACGGGTCCAGGTACTTGCCCAGCGTGGTGACTTCGCCCCATTTGCGGGCGAGGTAGCCGTCGAGCCAGTCGCTGACCGCCGACGAGATCGCCAGCAGCAGCGCTGTGATCTGGAAGACCAGGTGGTTGTTGGAGAAATCGGCGTCGCCGTCGTAGAAGAACACCGCGATGAAGACGGGCGCCAGCACGATCCGCGACAGCGTGATCTGGGTGGCCACGGTGAGGTGGCTGCGGGCGTCGGGGTGGCGCAGGTGCTTCACGATCCACACCAGGGAACTCACGGCGCACAGGATGAGCGAAGAACCGGTGGCGATGGTGGCCCACGGATGGACCTCCAGCGCGTGGAGCATGACGGTGGCGTAGACCGACCAGTGCGCGAAGTACTGCCAGATGTCGCGGGGGACCGGAGGCAGCTTGAGGCGCTGGCGCGCCAGGATGATCACCAGGCCCGTCGTGTAGCGCGCCAGGATCGAGATCGCGAGCGTGGTGAGCAGGAACGGGAACGGTTCCCATTCGTCGCCCCACAGCCGCTGCGCCAGAAGCCACAGCGCCAGCAGGAGGAAGCCGCGCTCGAACCCTCCGGCCCAGATCTGGAGCGTTTCCTCGTCGCGCCATTTCCTGTCCAGCCATCCCAGCGCGCCGCCGCCCAGGAAGATGACCCCCAGGAGCGCCGCGGCCTCCAGGTCGCCGTGGAACGGGATCAGGAACAGGATGGGGATCCAGAGCGTGAACAACAGCGTCTGGGCCCAGGGGAACCACTTCGGGCGCAGCGCGCCGTTGGCGTCGAGGGTCATCGGGAGGACTCCAGGAGGGATTGGGCGTGGGCGCGCACGACGGGATCTTCGGGGCGGCCCAGCATTCGCGCGAGCTCGCCCACCCGTTCGTCGCGATCCAGCGCGCGGACTTCCGAAAGGGTGCGGCCGTCGCTGGTGCGCTTGGAGATGGAAAGATGCAGGTCGGCGCCGGCGGCCACCTGGTGGAGGTGGGTGATCGCCACGACCTGGCGGTCCCCGGCCAGGGCCTTCAGGGAATCGCACACCTTGTGGGCCACGGTGCCGGAAAGCCCCGCGTCGACCTCGTCGAACACCAGGAGCGGGACCGGATCGGAATCGGCCAGGCAGGTCTCGATCGCGAGCATGATGCGCGAAGCTTCGCCGCCGGAGGCGATTTCCGCCAGATCCCGCCAGCCTTCGCCGGGATTGGGGCAAAGCTCGAACACGGCTCGCCAGATTCCGTCGGGCCCGGGGTCGGGAAGCGGTTCCAGCCGGGTGCGGAACGACGCGCCGGACATCCCCAGGTCCTGGAGGCTGCGCGTGACCTGTTCGTCGAGCCTGCGCGCGGCCTTTTCCTGGTGGGCTCCCAGCTCCGCACCGGCCTCGCGGGCTTCCGAGCAGGCCTGGAGGGCCTGGCGGTCCAGCAGGTCGGCCTCGGCCTGCCCGTCGTCGGCCTGACGCAGCTGTTCCACCAGCCGGTCGCGCAGTTCGATCAACTCGTCGAAGCTCCGCTTGTGCCGGTTCTTGAGCTTCTGGATGCGGGCCAACCGGGCGTTGAGCCGGTCGAGGTCGGCGGGGTCGGCGGCGTCGGGGACCTTGTAGGATTCCACCATGATGGCCGCGTCGGTCAGATTCCGTCGCGATTCCGCGATCAGGGCCTCCAGGGGGCGCATCGATCCGTCGCCGTTGGCGAGCCTTGTCGCGAACTTACCCAGTTGCGACAACTGCTTCTCCAGGATGGAACTGCTCGACAGGATCTGCCTGATCTGGGCCTTCCATTCCGAAAGCTGGCCCGCCTGCGAGAGCACCAGGAGCCGTTTTTCGAGTTCGTCCTCCTCGTGCTCCTTGAGGTTCGCGTCCACCAGCTCCTTGGATTGGAACTCCAGGAACTCCCGGTTCCCGGCGGCGTCTTCCGCCTGCTCCCTGGTTTTCTTCGCTTTCTGGACCAGCGACCTCCAGCGGTTCCAAGCCTCGCCGTAGGCGTCGACGAGCGCGGGGACCGCGGCGAGGGTGGTCAGGAGCCGGGCATGGTCGGTCTGGGCCAGCAGACGCTGTTCGGCGTGCTGCCCGTGGAGGTCGAACAGGCGGCGGGACACGGCCGAAAGATCCTTGAGCGAGGCGCTCGCCCCCCCGACACGGACACGGGACCGTCCTTGGGCGCCGATTTCGCGCGACAGCAGGAGCTCGCCGTCTTCGGGTTCCGCCCCGATTTCCGACAGCAGGGATTCCAGTCGCCTGTCCTGGGCGGGAAGCCGGAATCTCGCGGTCACCACCGCTTTATCGCTTCCGCGCCGGACCAGGTCGGCGTCGGCGCGGGCGCCTTGCAGCAGTCGCAGGGCCGACAGGAAGACGGATTTGCCCGATCCGGTCTCACCCGTCAGGCAGGTCAGCCCGGCGCCGAATTCGGCACGGGAAGATGCGAAGATCGCCAGATCTCGGATTTCTAGCTCCAGAAGCATTGCTCAAATGTGCAAAGAATCGGCGGATTCGGCGAATCGCACTTTGACCCCGGGGGCGGGGGAATGGGAAAATGGGAGCATTACCAATCCCTAAGCAGGTCGAACGATGTCCAGCGAAACGCCCGGCAACCTGCCGCATGTACTTGTGGTCGACGACGAGGAGTCGAGCCGTCGCATCGTCGAGACGTGGTTGACCCGGTTCGGCTACAAGTGCACCACCTGCGGCGATGGCCTGGAAGCGCTCATGCACATGGACCGCGAGCCGTTCGGGATCGTGATCATGGATTGGCACATGCCGGGCATGGACGGGATCGAGCTCGTCCGGCTTCTGCGCGCCAGGGCGTTCGCCCAGGCCCCCTACCTGGTGCTGACCACGGGCGATCCCGAGCGCTCCAGCATGGAGCAGGCCTTCGTCGCGGGAGTCGACGACTTCATCCGCAAGCCCATCGACCCGCCGGAGCTCATGGCGCGCCTGCACGCGGCCAGGCGCGTGCTGGATCTGGAAAACAAGGTGCGCGAGCGGCTCCAGGGCCAGACCGCCCTGGGGTTGCACCGCGGCGTCGTCAGGGAGCTTTCCGAAGTGGTCGGGACCTTGGCGCACGATCTGCGCACTCCGCTGGCCACCCTTCGGATGACCGCGGAAAGCCTCCTGCCCAAGGTCCGCAACGAATGCCCCGGCATCCTGAACGCGGTGACGCGGATGTGCAGGGTGGCCGAGGCGATGTCGGAAACCCTCGAGGACGTGGTGAGCGCGTTCATCGCCGACGATGCCGTCGGTGGCCCGTGGGAGGTGATCGATCTTTCCGCCGAGATCCGGCGCGCGGTCGAGATGGTCTCGGCGAGCGTTCCTTCGTTCACTTCGGTGTCGGTTCCGGGCGAACCGTTCCGCATCCGCGGCAATCCCCATTCCCTGAAGCGGCTCGTCATGAACCTCGTGGCGAATTCGCTGCGCCACGCGAACTGTCGCTCGATCGGCATCTCGGTGGCACCCTACGGAGAGCGGGAAGGCTGGGTCATGGTCGATCTCCGCGACGACGGGGTGGGGATTCCCCTCGAACTGCTCGCGCATCTGGGCGAACCGATGCTCCTGTCCGACGCGTCCCTCCGTCGCGAATTCTTCGCCAAGGGAAGCGGCCTGGGTTACGTGATCTGCCGACGCGTGGTCGCCGAGCACGGCGGTCGCATGCTCGTTTCCACCGGCAAGGGCAAGGGGACCCGCGTCAGGATCTGGCTTCCCACGGATCTTCGCGCGGCGGCGGCCGACACCGAACTCGCGTCGTTGGAGACGGAGGTCCTGCCATGAACCACGTGATCCTGCTGGTGGACGACGACAACGAGTTCCGCGAATCGATCTCCGAGATCCTGAGGGACGAAGGCTACGACACCCTGGTCGCCGGCAGCGCTCCGCAGGCGCTGGAGCACGCCTCGCGACATAAATTGTCGTTATGCCTGCTCGACGTCGCCCTCCCGGGGGTCGACGGGATCCAGCTTCTGCGCTATTTCCGCAGCCGGCACGTGTTCCGGCTCATGCCGGTCATCCTGCTCACCGCGGGGATCCGCAAGGAAGCCGTGCGGCAGGCCCTGCAGCTGGGCGTGAAGGACATCCTGCTCAAGTCCAGGTTTTCCACCCAGGAGCTGCTCGAGAGGATCTCCAAACGCATCAACGGTCCCGTCGAGGTGGTCCGCAATCCCGAAATGGGGCCATCCTCGGTGGAGCCAGCCTCTAAGGCGCGGGATTCCCAGTTCGGGACGCCCGCATCGAGCCACGGCGCGACCGACATGCCGCCTCCCAGCGGGTTCGATTCCACGCTGGAGTTCGACCGGCGTCCGGATCCGTCCGGGGACGGCAAGCAGGACGGCGCCGGACGCGAGACGCGCCAGGTGACCAAAGAAATGATCCAGGCCGTGGGTGGATTGCGCGCCCTTCCCGGCATCATCGACACGCTCGTCGCGGTGGCGTCCAATCCCGAGGCGAGCCTTTCGGATCTGGAAGAGGTGGTCCGGCGCGACCCCGTGGTGGCCGCGCGGATCGTGCAGATCTCGAATTCCGCCGCCTACCTGCGCGGAGGGCCGGTGAGCCGGTTGGACGAGGCGTTGCGGGTTCTGGGATTCGCCAACGTCGTGCGGGTGGCCTCCACCGGCGCCGTCCTGCGGCGCGAGGATCTCGAGGGCGACTCGGGCGACGACCTGGCCATGCTCTGGTGCAACAGCTTGGCGACGGGAGTCATCTCGGAACGGTTGGCCGTCAAACCGGAAAAACCCGGGGCGTTCCTGCGCGGATTGCTCCACGAGATCCCGAGCCTGTTCGCGTTGCAGTTCCTGGGCAGCGACTGGCTGCCCTGGAAGTCCCACGCCATGGTCAAGGGCTGGCCGTTGCGCGAGACGCTGTCGGGTGCCCTGGGGTGTTCCCTGGAAAGTCTGGCGGGACAGATCCTGAACGCCTACCGCATACCCGCGGAGGTCGCGATTCCGATCCAGGAATTCCACGAGTTCTTCCTGGCCACGCATCCCCGCGAGCCCGGCGTCGCGGCGCGGTTGCTGGAAGTCTCGCGGCTTTTCGCCACCGCCCTTGGGAGGCCCGGCACGTTGCTGTCCGAGGTGAGGGGGATTCTTCCCGACGAAGTCCGGAACCTCGATCTGGGATTTTTGGCGTCGGAGGACCTGGAAGCGGACATCTCCGCCCTGGAAATGAGCGCGGGGCTCGGCGCGCGTCCCCAGGATCCCGCGCCGAACCGGACCGCTGTGGCGCTGTGGCGGGATCCGCGATGGATCGCGCAGGATCCGGTGGAGGCTGTGCTGGCGCGCAACCTGGACTGCCTGCGGGTCGAACGGTTCGAGGAGCTGTCCGGCGTGTCCGGGCGCGTCCGCGTGGCCATGGCCGAACCCGGTTCCTTGGAATGGGAGCGGTTGGCGGGTGTGGCCCCGGTGATCGCCCTGCATCGGGGCTCCCTCCGTCCCGAGCCGCTGGCGGCCGGGATCGAAACCCTGCGCATGCCGGTGCCCATCCATCGCCTGCTGCACCGGATCGAAAAACAGGCCGGGTAGATCCTGCCGTCGGCGATCCGCATCGGGCTTGCGGTCCCGAAAGGCGTTTCCTGTCCAATCACGACAAGCATGTCTACTTTTGTCTTCTCTGACCATTCCACCCATCCGTAGGAGCCATCGCATGAAGAAGCCCATTCGCGTCGCCGTCACCGGTGCAGCCGGCCAGATCTGCTACAGCCTGATCCCCCGCATCGCCTCGGGCGAGATGTTCGGCGCCGACCAGCCCGTGATCCTGCAGCTTCTGGAAGTCCCCTTCGAGAAGCCCCAGCAGGCGCTCAAGGGCGTGGCGATGGAACTGGAAGACTGCGCGTTCCCGCTTTTGCAGGGAATCGTGCTCGCCGACGACCCGATGGTCGCCTTCAAGGACGCCGACTGGTGCCTGCTCGTGGGTTCCAAGCCCCGCGGCCCCGGCATGGAGCGCAAGGATCTCCTGACGGAAAAC
>JAKPQQ010000150.1 GCA_029557215.1 Fibrobacterota bacterium
TCCCCGGCGGGCCAAGGACCCTCATGCCGGGTGGCTTCGATACAACCCGCCACCATTGTATGCCTGGGGGCGGGCCACTCAGCCACCGGCGACGAGTGACCATGCGACCTGTAGAACCGTAGCGCCAAAGAATCCCGCCGCTGGCTGAGTGGCCGCCGTAGGCGGTTGTATCGAAGCCAGCGGCCACTTTGGAATCCCCGACAGTTTTCGGCGGCTCGCGCCGCGGGTCAGCGGGCTCCCATTCCGCGATGGCGGAATGGGAGGGCTTGGGGATTCGTTTATTTGGTCGAGTCGGGTTCGAGCCGATATACGTCGCCGGTGACTTTGAATCCGGCTCGGCCATAGATGTATGGAATAAGCCAGAATTTATTCGTGATCCGGGCATTTTCCATGTAGTCGCCGCCAACCGACGAGACAGCATTGCTGATCGCCTTGTCGATTTGAGACTGACCTGTTGGGAACATGATAATGATGCTCTTGATGTCTTCTCCCTCGACACCTGTTTGCACCAAGACCTTCTTTTTCTGCGAAAACTCGATATTCTTGGTCGCCGCAACAGACAAGTTGCCAATTTGCGCCGAACAGCCGAACGACATGATGGAGATCAGGCAGAGCGCAAGGAGAGATTTTCTCATTTCAGGTTCCGTTTGGGTTGAAAGGTGTGTTGTGTTTGTAAAAATGATCCACCCAGAAAGGATGTGCATACGAGTTCCATACAGAGCATCGACTCGAGCTTGCTCATAGGGGATCCAATCTAGAAAGGAAGGAGCGGCAAAGGCGCTCGCCGGTTATTTTGCATCCGTTGGTGGTGCGATCTTGTATTTCTTCCGGACTTCGGCAGAAACGATTGCCGCGTCGTAATAGAATTGAGCAGGTTTTTCGTTGGTGCATGTGATGGTGTAGGATATCATTGGGACGTCGTAAGATATGGTATTCCCGGGGGTGACCGTCGTCGTGCTCTGGCTGCCTTCGTTCTTGCTGCCAGCGACGGAATCCTTGGTCACGGATGTCGTTTTGGTGGTTATGGTGGATGGCTCGGCCCTTGTTCTCTTCTCGAGATGCGATTCATCCCGAAGAATCGTAAAATACCGGAAATTTCCCTTGCTCGCCAACTCGGCAGAACGCAACAACGCAAAATCCCTGGCCCGCTCCTCACTGGTCTGCCCGTCCCCATCGAAATTGACCCTGAAGCTCGATTCGTTGAGCTGCAGGGAAGAATACCCTGTATTCATCCCTTTTGCAGTGTAACTCGTGGCGCAACCAACGGCAAGGAGCGAAAAAAGAGAGAGGAGCGATTTACGCATTCAAAGAGCCTTTTGTTTTGGGGGTGTTGTTGTAGTGCGTGATGGTCAAACAGGGATCATTTGACGTTGAATGTATTGGTCACCGTGGAGCTCCAGATTCCGAGATTGTAACCGCCAACAAGGACCACGCGGATGATTTGATTCCCTGATTCGATGTCTTGATCCTGCTTGATGATTTCGGCAACTTTCTTCGCAAAGGTGCTATCCATGGATTGGATCGATTTGACGCGAATTTTTGCCACAAAGTGGTTCCGTGTCGTTGATTCTCCGTTAAACGAGGTGGTTGTGGTTGAGCCCGTGCTTGTTACAACAGCGTACACGTCGGGTAAATTGCTGATTTTCTGGTATGTTTCTGGAAGTTCAACCCTGGAGTTCGCAATTGCCAAACCGACAATCGCGATGAAGATCACTGTGCAGATCGACAAAGATACACCGATGTTGGTGCGCCCTGTTGTCTCGTATGTACCATCGGCGCTATCGTTTTGTAACACGATCGTTTTGCCGATGATGTCATGGATCAGTTGCTTGCTTCTTCGATTGAAGATCAAGAGGTAGAGATTGGCAAGTGGGACACTCAAAAGCACGCCTCCGATGATTCCAGCCAATGCGATCGACCAAACATTCAGGGGCAGAATCAGATGGTTGAACATGAGTGGAGGGGCGATCACGGCGTAGCGAAGCAACGATTGCTTGATGCTGATGTAATCGCCAAAGTGGTTGACCACTTTGATCTTCAACAGCCGCTTGCCAAACGTCTGGCCTCCCTGAGCCTCGCTGTTGAAGTAAGCAAAATAGCTACCAGAAATGACAAGCCCGATCAGACGCCCAAGGATATCTTTGTCCCAAAACAGATGGCCAATCAAAACGCCAATAAATGCCCCAAGAACGGCAAGAATAACCGTATCGATGAACAGGGCAACAAGCCGCCGCCAAAATGGAGCATAGACCACCAATTTTGAGGCATCCTCATCATCTTGGTATGATTCGATTCGATCTTCAAAGGTGTCATCGGTCATCGGGAGCTTCTTGTGGAAGGAGTGATTTGGGTCAAGTTGCGGTTCAATTTGTTCGATATATTTCCCAAAATGAGTCTTGATGTCTTGTGCCGCGTCTTTTAGGGATGTATCCAACTTGAGTTGGCTGTATCTTTTGTAATTGCCGTCACCAAGGATGTCATTCAAACGATAACTTGTGATTTCGCCATCGTCGCTTGTCTTCTGCAATGTAATGGTTATCCCATCGAAAAGATCATAATGATGATTGCAAAACCTGAAACAAATCGTAGCTTGCGCCTTCCCCTGGGTTCGGGCTACAGAGAATTGATAGGATCCAATCGATTCTTCGATCTGCCTAGATTTCAGCTTGAATCCATACTGCTCAAGATAGGGCATGACAAATGCGTCGAAATTCTCATCAAACGACTTAACGGTTTCCTCGATGTCGTAACTCATATTCAGCCTTTCTGCACGAGAATTTTGACGCTATGCAGCATGGGGCGTTCCGGACTTGGAGAACACAACAAGCCATGGACGAATACCTTGTGCCGATTTCTTTCGTCTTGTAACTTGCGGCGCAGCCAACGACAAGGAACCGTTTGTCCTGGGAGTGTTGTTGTGGTATGGAGAGTTTTCAATTGTGACGCAATACTGAGAATCTTGGTGGGAAATCGGTGAAAGTGGATATGACTTTCCCTCTGATATTTCCGAACGGGATGGCGCCAAAGTTCCGTGAGTCAAGCGAGGCATATCTGTTGTCGCCAAGCACAAAAACCGTATTTTCACCAACGACGGCGGTGAAATTCGCATAGTCCTCGTATGGGCGCACTGGTGGAGGCGCATTGGACTTATAGTTTGCGTAAGGCTCGACTTTGAGTGTGCCGTTAACGCGTAATTCGTTATATTCAAGTTCAACGGTATCGCCAGGCAAGCCTACAACTCTTTTGACGAATCTGATTGAGGTGTCTTCTGGGTACGTGAAAATAATGATATCCCCATGTTTAGGTGCGGAATCTCGGTAGGCGATTGAATTCACCATGAATTTCTGACCTTGCTGAAGGGTTGGCTCCATCCCGCCAGCAGGTACGCGATATCCATCTAAAGTCTTGTATTGTTCTATCAACCCGTGTGTTGAAAGCGAAAATATCACCGCAAATGATAGTGATATCCATTTTTTGCGAAATCTAATTAGCTCGCACCCTTCGCCAAAAACAGCAGTGGCGAGGTAGATCAATCCAACCAGATGGAAAACACCCCAAGCTACCAACAACACGGAATACGAACCAACCAGCGTATTGTCGTCAGAAGTGAAGCGAGGCAGAAGAATTAAGCGTGTAATATCTATCGCCACAAACACGGCGTACTGAAGCGCCGCTAATTTTAGCTTGCGTAAAATGAAAAACCCAAGCCCCGGGCAGATAACATTTGCGACGCCCAGCAGAATCGTTGTTTGGATTTTATTGGCGTTTGCCATTCTCGTAAAATCTCCATTTGTGCGTCGAAGAAGCTAATGACTACTTATTGGGCTCTGTTCGCGGTGTATGGGGGCTGTGCACACCCCGCCCTCAACGCAGCGGGGTGCGCTTGTCTCTTGGCTATTCCGCGTTTTTTCGCTCGTTTATCAATTTTGTGATCGTTGCCGCAAACAGCTTATTCAGCTGCTGCAAGTCTTCGGGGCTTGAGATTCCAACTCTTGCTTCAGCAAAGGCGCCAGAATCGAGCAAGGAGTAGCCCTCGGGGAGCAATTGCTCGGCGACGGACTTTTCGAGTTGAAATCCAACCCATGGTTTTTTTGCTTCGATGACAACTCGCGCGACCCACCACGCAGGCTTGTTCACATAGATTCCAAAATACCCTGTTGTATCTTTGTAAGAGAGTTCGATTGGGACATCTTTTCTGAGAGTCGCATCATAGATCGACATCTTGCTGAATTCGCTTGAATCAAATAAAGCCTTGGCGATCTCAAAACACTTCAGTTCTTTTTCTGTCGTTTGAATCGGTTTGACTGTGTCTGTGCCTTCAGCTTCGATTTGCGATTTCTCAGGCTTGATTTCTTGCTGTGCCGGCTGCGAGATGGGGCTGTTTGCCGCCTCGGATTCCATTGCGGAAAGCGACCTTCGGACGATTTCGCGGATGACCCTGGTTATTGCGGCCTTTGCGATCGGACGGAATCGATCCACGACATTTGCATTGACGATCCCGTCGTACATCTTTTCGGATTTCAAAATCCATCGGATCAGATTTTCGGATGGATCTCTATCCTTGAGATCAAGTTCGTCACGCAAAAAGTTCGCGATGCTTGCGGTATACTTTAGCTCCGTGGCGTAATCCCGAATCGCTTCTGGAGAGAAAACGCTTTTCCCGAATCGGGACATGACTTCGAGACCCTGGTCAGCCGCCTCAAATTTCGCAACATGAAACGGAAGCGAATCCATCACATTCGGATCCCCTGTATCCGTGAAAAAACGCCATTCGATCCCGTTGGTCAAAATCCCAAGGGTTACGGTTTTTGTTGAGTTGAAATATCGCGCCAACTGGCCTTCGTGCCCGTCGAGATTTGTCTCTACGGATTTCACTTCAAAATAGATTTTGGGGATCCCATTCAGCGTGATGGCCAAATCCACTTTCTCTTTTTGCTCAGCCTTTTTGATCGCAAAATCCGCTTCATACTCCGGGCAAACTTCGGTCGGACTCCAAATGTCATACCCCAAGGCATCAAGCATTGGAAGAATAAGCGCTTGTTTCGTTGCCTCTTCACCGCGCCCTTTGAGCGAAGGGCTTCTTCCAAGAATTTGCTCGGCGACACTCTTGAGTTTTTCGAGGGACATCGTATTCCTTTCGGGAGTATTGAGGGAACGTTTACGCAGATGTGAATTTGGCGGCTTGCATCGAAACGCTTAGTGGGTCTTTTCGGTGCTAGATCATTGGAACTTTGGCTTTCCTGCGATGATGCGGCTTGCTAACACATTTATTAATGTTGTCGCGCCAGCGACAGAAGACCGAGTTGATCGGCGCGATCAACATTGAATAATTTTGTTAGGGACGGTCGATTGTTCATTCATAGAACTCCGTTAAGGTTGTTTCGCTAGTATCCGCAAGATATCATTCTGAACAACCTCAAAGAAACGAATAATTCATGTGACAATAATATCATCCGAATTGATTGTGCTGAGCGAGAATATCTTTACAGCATTATTTTCAAATCCAACATTCGGTGCAGCATACTGAATTATCCCGAGTTTTTGAAAGAGATGGTCAGCCAATGCATCTTTATGATTGAGTTTTCCGGGTCTTTCATTTAACTTCCTGTTCAATGAGGCTGCAAAAAGGTCGGCGGACTGGATGAGATGATTACCTTTTGAATCTACGGGCTCAAAACTTTCGCACCGAAGTCTATTTTCAACATCATTGATTTCCGAATGCAAAAGGGTCTTTATTGTTGACAGTCGAAGTTTATCGGCTTCAGGATTTTCTGAATCGAAGCTGACCTCTATTCTTCGAGGAAGCTTTGCATTCCCCGTAGAATTTTCATGGAGGATTCCTTCTCTAAGCAAAAAAAGCGAAAGATGGAAAAGTGCATTGTGAGTATTTTTAATTCCAGATTTTTTAACAATGGCAGCCTTAAATGAAAGTGTATGATTATCCGTTAAGAGCAGATCGATAAATGCTTTATATTCCTCAAGCTGATTGGGGCTAAGTTCAGCGAAATGAAATTCATGGTTTATTTTGGATTCTGTTTTCCATGCGCGAATTCTTTGGATAGTCTGAATTTCAGATCTAGCATCTGCAAACCATAGGCTACCAATAATCAGATATTCGCCGCTAGTTTTTCCCGATTCATCTGCAAAAACTGAGAATACAGGAAATGATGCTTGCATGTCAAGCATTTCACTTCGCTTCTCTTCACTTAAGACGCCCCTTCTCTTTTTAATGGTGTCGTCAGCTTCAAACAAATGAAATTCGTTTTGGATTTTGGCGCGCATTCTAGTTAGCGTCATCGGCCTTGTGATTTTTAAAAACTCTTCAAAATTCACGCCTTGATTTGATGACAAATTTTCAGACTCGAAGGTGGTCCAATAATCTTTATATAGCTCAATTTCATTGTTGCGTGCCTTTGTATTGAGCTTCAATACCAACGCAACTCTTTCGCTAACGGATTCTGCTTTCCCAGAGTACAGAGACTGAAGCAAAGCATGTTTCGCAATTTTCGAGCGTTCTTCCTTTTTCCGACGTTTTTCGGCATTTGAATTTGCAGCACCATTTTCATGATCCAATTCATCTTCTGCCACATTGGTTTCATCAATCATTCGTTAGTCCATTTCAAAAAATTGCGCACCAGATATCTCGAAAATACCGAAATCGCTGATTATCAGTCATTTACAAACTCTTCAAACAATCGATCATATTTTGAAATCGAATAACTTACTCCGCTTGCTGTCCGAGTATACCCATTTAGCTTGTGCAAATAATTCGCACAATTTCCTTGCCAGAGTTTTCGGACGCTTTTGCTTGCATCTGCAATTGATGAAACTGCGCCGATAAAACAACTCTTTCCAATCGCATTCAAATCAAATGGCGCAGCGCCAAAAATCCCAATTGCTGATAACGTGGTGGGTATTCCAACGGACAACAGAGAAAGTGGCAACTCACTCAATGCAACTTTTAAAGATTTCGCTATGGTGGCTTGGCTCTTTTCTAAATCAGAAATAAATTCATCCGCATATTCTTTGGCAAACTTTGGATCTTCGATCTTTGATAATCTCTCGGAGAATTCTGTTATACATCGACGAAAATTCGCCCTAGCTTGGCCAGTGCGATTCCTGAATTCTAAAATTTGATCAATCGTCATTATTCCGATATTATTTGGCATTACATTGGGCAGCGTAAGTGTTGCCGTCGCTTCCTCTTGCTCCAAGTTATACGTTGATTCATCAAAGTTTCCATTGTTTTGAAAATAATGCATAATAGAGTACATATCTTGATCATGCGCTAGCTTCGGAATTCCTCTTCTGCGCGATACTGTTTCAGCAAGAAATAGCATATACAAATTGGCTACATCTTTGTTGAGTTTTAGCCACTCTGATGATGTGGCTTTCCGTGATAATGAAGCGAGGATGGGCCGAATTCTGTTATCTACTTTCTCTGGATGAAGTCTAACATATTCATCTTCAGCAGTTTCTGCACCAGCGGGAATAAAGGGGACAGCATTCCAAAACCGTTCAAAATCTTTCGCTGTTTTATCTAAGTCAATTGGGTCAAGATAAATATTCTCTACCAACTCTGCATCAATTGCTTTTTTGACTTCATCGGAATCTTGCGGCGAATATGATCTCGGAACAATTCGGTAGATTTTATCCCATATGCATAAGGAGGATTTCACCCAATCGTCATCAGAAAATTCAATTGTAGGATAGTAAAGGATTTTGCTTTGCATGTTGCGCCTTATTTTTGTGAAGATATTTCGGTTGCGATATGGATTCTAGCAAAGATTTAGGGTGTTTGATAAAAGCATGAATTTCCAAAATTTGCTTCTTCCGCCCGGAGGGTCTCCCTAACCTCGTTCTTATGTGGAATTCCGGTTTATGCGAAGAATTTCGTGTTATGTGGGCTTCTGGGGGCGGCGGTGGGCTGGCTTGGCCCTGCCTGCTTCTGGTTAATACGCAAAATTTCGCATTATGTCGAATTCCCGTTTTTGCGGAGGTGCGGGTGACTCTGCGGTGAGCTTGGCTCGATGCTGAGAGGCGACGAGTCGCGAGGGTGCTCTGTTTCGGGATCCCGTGTAGGAACGTGTCCACCGCTGTTGGTGCGGCGGGAGCGTAGGGGTGCCGAGCTGGAGAATCACCGAGGGTCAAGACGGCTCGCTTTGCTGGGTCTCTCCGAAAACTAGACGTTCTCCTCGCGTTTTGCCGCCCAAAAGCGGTGTCCGCGGTGGGTCAATTCCTGATGTCGCCAGGCATCAGCCCCGCTGACCCGCGGCGCGAGCCGCCGAAAACTGTGAGGGGGTCCAGGGGGGTGGGGCGGAATCGCAGGACCGCCCAACGGTCAACGCCCCGGCAGGGGGCGTTGGAAGCGAACACCAGCGGGCGGTCCGAGAGGGCGAGGCCCCCTGGTGCCTGGATCCAAGGCCCGGCATGAGGGCCCTTGGCCCGCCGGGGTTCACGAGGGCCACTCCGTCGTCCCTCCCAGATTCGCGATGCGAATCCGGGAACCCTGTACGCCCCCGTGGAACGACCGTCGACGGAGTAACCATTCGAATGCCGTGCGATCGCCCCGACGGAGCAGAGGAACAAGATCACCCCTCCACAGAGGGGAATGAGCTATGGAGAACGCCGCTGGTTCCGCGAGCCCTGTTGGGGCCGGGCTTCGATCTTCGCGCCTCTCATCGATGTCTCATAAATCTCTCATCAATTTGCGCTTCTGCCCCAGTGGACCACCCAGCGCCCATTCTTCTGAGCTCCCTCGCGCCCGATGAGCCCTTCGGCCCGCAGGCGTTCGATGCGCTTCAGAACGGCACGCTTGGAAATTCGGAGGCGTTGTCCCACCGCTTCTGTGGTTAGTTGGGGCTCCCTTGCCAAGATTTCCAAGATTGGGTCAGTGGGTTCTGGTGAATTTTCTGATGCAGTTTCTGGTGAACATATGTGAGTCGTTTCTGGTGAACCTGCGTGGCCAGCTACGACTACCCATCGCCCGTTCTTTTGGGCGCCTTCTCGTCCAATGCGTCCAAGCGCACGTAGCTGCTCGATCCTTTTGAGAACAGTGCGCTTGGAAATGTCTAGCCGCTGTCCGAGCCGTTCGGTGCTCAGGTGAGGCTCCTGGGCCAAAATTTCCAGGATTGGATCGATCGGTTCTGGTGAACTTTCTGGTGCGGTTTTCGGTGAACTTTTGGGTGCTGTTTCTGGTGAACTTGGCCGGGCTCCCCGCTTGGGGTGGGTCGTGGCTTCGTGCTTCCAAGCTTGATCGAAGGCGATGACCTCCTCCAGGGTGAGTTGGGGATTGCGGGCCAGGTGACGTGCGTGCTCCAGGTCCAGCATCTTGCCGGGCAGAGTCAGCTTGACCCGGTTGGCGGTCAGGTCGTAGTCGGGCATCGGGAAGAAGCGTTGGCGTTGGAACTGGAAGATCTTGCGGATGCCGCCGCCTGCCGTGTCGACCATCTTGATGTTGAACATGGCCGATGCCAAGAACTGGTTTCGGTAATGCTCCTCCGGGGCGTTTTCCATGACAACGCGCTCCACGCTGCCAGGAACGAAGCTTCCCAGGTTGGTGAATACGAGCTGATCGTCCAGTTCAACCACGTTGATGCGCCCGCCCAGGGTGTAGTCCTGGTGGGCGATGCAGTTGTTCAAGGCCTCGCGGATGGAGTAGGGCTCGTACTGGTCCACCTCCTCGGGAAAGAGGGTTCCTTCCTTGAGGTAGCGGTACTTGAGGTTGCGGATCCTGCCATAGATTTGATCCACTGCCAAAAGCAGCGGCGGGCCCATGATCCGGTAATCCTTGTCCTGACCTTGGTTGTCCTTGAGAAGCCACCGGATCTTGGGGTCGGCAGGTCTTAGGAAGTGCTCCGATTCCTCCTTGCCCAAGAGCAGGAGCGCAGCCCGGGTGATCTTGCCTTTGATGGTGAGCTTGGCCTTGTTGAGGAAAGTCTGGACGTCCCATGTGTCCACCTCCGCAGCCTTGTCCGGAAACTTGCTGCGATAATTGGCGCGAGCAACTTGGATCGCCGAATCATCGAGATCGTCCAACCCGGACTCGGCAATGATTCCCGCGGACCAATCATCGCGTGTGGCCTGGGACCGGATGCGTTCGATCTCTTCGAGGTTGAGTGGGCCAAGATCTTCGCCGTCTCGTCCGTAGTAGTGGCCTTCCCAGGCGACGGGAATACCTCGAGGTGCGGCCGGGATCTGGAAGAGGATCACTCGGCCGTCGGAGTGATGGACTTCGTGGATCTCGACGAAGGTGATCCGATTTGTCGTCTTGTCGGCAACTTCTCCCTTGAGGCAGTCCAGGCTTTTGCGGTCGGCTCGGAATAGGCTTCCAACGATGGCGTGCCCCTTGTCTTTCACCCCGAAGACGAGTCATGCATGGGGCTTTCCCTGAAGATTGGCCTCGTTGCTCAGTGCCGAGAAATATCGCCCGATCTTGCCGAAGTCGTAACTGGACTTGGCTTCCTTGAATTCCACGACTTCGGATTCGTTGGAGGCCAGGAGCGAGGAGAGAAGATGGCTCAGATCCATACTTGAAAGCTAACCCCGACTCAAGTCGGGTACCCATCCTCTCTCATTCCGCCGCCAGGCGGAATGCATCACCATCGCCGCCGACCCGCGGCGTGAGCCGCCGAAAACGGTCGGGGATTCCAAAGGGGGCGCGTTCATGGAGGGCGACCCGACGACCATCGGCCTGGCAAGGTCGATGGGTGCAAATGCCTGCCGGGTCGCCCGGAAGCAGCGCTCCCTTTGGTGCCTGGATCCAAGGACCCGGCATGAGGGTCCTTGGCCCGGAGGGGTTCACGGGGGCGTCGGGCCACGCCCCCGTGGAGCGACCGTCGACGGAGTCGACAACCATGATGTCGTTAGACACCGTGGAAAGCCCGCCACCCGCCAGGGTGGCGGAAAGAAGGGGTCCGGGGTTCCACCCCGGAGAGGGGGTAGCGAAGGATCCCGGCCGTGCCGCCCGTCCGTAGGGGCGAGGCATGCCTCGCCCGTACAGGACCACAGCCGCACGGCCGGAGCCGCAGCGAGGGGGACGCTTTCCCCCTTTGGAAAATCAGCGCAGCGTCACCACTTCCGCCAGATGGCCACTCCGCCCAGCAGGGCCGTCAGGAGCAGACAGATTCCGCCCAGCATCCAGGCGCGCACGACGTCGGGATTGCGGTACGAGAACACCACCTGGTGCTGGCCCGCCGGGATGGCCACGCCTCGGAAGGCGAGGTTGGCGCGCAGCACCGGGATGTCCTTGCCGTCGAGGGTGGCGTGCCAGGCGGAGTACCAGGCGTCGGCCAGGAACAGGATGGACGGCGCGGCGGCGTTGGCTTGGAGCACGATCCTGCCGGGAAGGTATTCCACGATCTTGGCCTCGGTCGCCTTGAGCGCGGTGTCGGTGGATGCCGCGGCCGGGACCTTGGAGCGGTCTTCTTCCAGGAGGACGACCTCGTTGCGGTGGTCGAAGGCGGGCGACAGGATGTGCGCGGCCGTCTGCGATTCGGGGGCGAAGCTCCAGCGCGGGGCCACCCAGGCGCGCGGCAGGACCGTGAGGTTGGGGAGCACGCCTTCGCGGCCCAGGGAGTCCTTGAAGAGCAGGTACTGGACGTTGAAGATGTCGAGCAGCTTGCTGCCCGACACGCCCTGCGGGCCTTGCATCAGGTTGTTGAACAGACCGGCGTTGCGGTACTTGTGGATCCACGACAGCTCGATGTCGGAGAATCCGCCCGCGTTCTCCAGGCGGTGGAAGTCGTGGAAGTTCTGGGGGTAGGCGCCGGGGGGCACGTCCATGATGCGGAACTTGCCCGGGACCTGCGCGATGGCTTCGGCGGCCTGCGAGGGCGGGAACGCCTGGTCCATGGTCATCGTCTTCACGTAGCGTCCACCCACGGAATACATGTCCAGGAGGCCCAGACCCAGCCAGATCGCCAGCGCCGCTTCGCGCTTGAGATCGCCGGAAAGCAATGCGCGCAGCGCCCAGAGGGAGCCGACCACGACAAGACCTGTCCGGAACATGCCCCAGCGGAACGCGTCCTGGGCGGCGGGGTTGGCGGCCCAGTTGCGGCCGGTCGTGGCCTCGGAGAAGATGGACGTCCAGATGCCGTAGGGGATGGACGGGATGAGCGCGAACACCACGGCGGCGCCGCCGATGGCGTAGATGGTGTTCAGCAGGACCTTGCGGGTCTTTTCGCTTGCCTTGCCTTCGAGCCGGTCCAGGGCGGCGAACAGCATGGCCGCCGACAGGAAGGATACCGCCACCAGCCAGAACAGGATCATGGAAGGCGCCCGGAACTTCTTGATCCCGGGGATGAACTCGTAGAAGAGCTGGAACAGCGGCGTGTGCGCCCCCAGGCCGAAGATCACCGCCAGGACACCGATCAACAGCAGGGTCTTGGAGCGCGTGCAGCGGTGGAAGAACAATCCCGCGATTCCCAGCGTCAGGAGCACGGCGCCGGGGGCTTCGGTGTTCATCTTGAAGGGGTTCAGGCCCCAGTAGGTTTCTTCCACGCCGACGAATTCCGGCACCACCAGCGAAGGAAGGTCTTCCCAGTGGATGGACCACGAGGTGGCGTGCTCGAGGGTCTCCTTTTCGCCGCCTTCGCCGCGGACGGTGGATTTCTCCACGAATCCCATCGCGGGCAAAAGGACCGGCGACCCGATCCCGAGCCCCAGGGCGATGGCCAGCCAGAATCCGACCGCGCGCCCGGCGAGCGCCTTGGGCTGCTTGCGCAGGGACCAGAGCCCCGCCAGCCACAACAGGAAGATCCCCCACAGCGCGAAGTAGACCAGCTGCAGGTGGGTGGAGAAGATCATCCAGCCCAGCGTGGCCGACATCAGGAGCGCCCAGCGGATCTTGCCGGTGTCCATGAAGCGCAGGAACCCGAGCAGGGTGAACGGCAGGATGGCCAGGATCCAGTACTTGCCGATGTGTCCGCCCAGGACCAGCGACAGGGTGGAAGGCGCCAGCATCCAGAAGATGCCCAGCGTGGCCGACGCCTGGCGGCCCAGCGAGTAGTGCTTGCGGCACAGCAGATAGGCGGAAAAGCCTGCCAGCAGCGTGTGCAGCCAGAAGCTCAGGCCCACGCGCTTGATGGCGGATGTGAAGAACATCATGGCCACGGAGACCGGGTACACGCCTTCGCCCGGGAGCGATTCGTAGACCGGATGCCCGCCCAGCTGGCTGTTCCACCACACCGGCAGGATGCCGTTGCGCAACTGTTCGGCGTACAGGCCCCACGAGGGGATGCCTCGGATCTGGTCCTGCGCGAGGATCAGCGTGTCGGGACCCGAGAACAGGAACGGCAGGAACAGGGCCGATCCGAAGACGAGGATGGCCAGCGCCACGAACAGGCGCGGCTTGAGCTGTGACGTTTTTTGCGAGGCGGTTTCTGGAGGCATCGCGGGAAAATACATCGCCGAACCCGGCAATCCCGCCGCGAACCAAGAAGGTTGTGGCTCGTCCACCCCCCCGAGTTTTATGATCTTTCCCATTTCTGTCCGTGAACTCAACAGGCCACCGGCGCCTGAACCATCGTCGAACGAGGAATCCGTCCATGAAGCGTGTCGAGGCCTACATCAAGCCATTCAAGCTCTCCGACGTCCAGGAAGCCTTGCTCAAGGTGGGGATCCAGGGGATGACGCTGACCGAGGTCAAGGGGTTCGGACGGCAGAAGGGCCACACCGAGCTCTACCGGGGGGCGGAATACCACATCGATTTCATCCCCAAGGTGAAGCTCGAGATCGCGGTTCCCGACCAGATGGTGGAGAAGGTCGTGAAGGTGGTCATGGAAGCCGCTCGCACCGGCAAGATCGGCGACGGCAAGATCATGGTGATCCCGGTGGAGCAGGCCTGGCGCATCCGCACCGGCGAATCGGGGGAGGACATCCTCTGAGCCGCCGCCGCCCGATCCTTCGGGCGGGGGCGTCTGGTGTCGCGCTGCTTGCCGCGAGCGCCGCGGCCGCCGTTTCCCTCCCGCCTGTCGACGCCTTCTCCAAAGCCTGGAAGAAGGTTCCCGGCGCGGGCAAATCGGCCGTCGCCCAACTGCGGTCGGTGGCCGAACGATACCCGGAGCTGGCCGATTTCGCGGCCTGGGGGGAAGCCCGGGTCCTTTGGAGCACCGACCCCGTCCGATCGGGGTTCCTGCTCGATTCGCTCGCCGCGCTGGACGGCAGCCCTTTCGCCACGCTCGCCTTCGAGGCCGGGGTGGAACGCCGATTCTTGTCGAGTCCGCGGATCGACACCGCGCAGATCGACGGCCTGCGCGAAGCGATCGCCGGACCGGCGCGATCGTCCATCCGCTTGCGCTTGAACCGCAGGTTGTTGCAGACCGCGGCGCGCGCCGGGCGCCTGGGCCTTGCCGACACCCTGTTCCGGGTGAGGCTGTCGGATTCGCCGCCGCTTTCCGAGATCCGCGACGGCATGGCGCTGTTCGGATCCGACACCACCTACCTGCGGTCCGACGCGACGCGCTTGGCGCTGGCGCGGGCCTTTTTGGCCGCCAACCGCCCCGACACCGCCAAGGCGTTGCTGGATTCCGTGGCGTCGCGGCGCGAATTGACTTCGCTGGACCGGATCCTGGAAGGACGCATCCACCTGGAGCTGGGCAAGGCGTCGCTGGCCATCGCGTCGTTTCGCAAGGCCGCCGAAGACCCGCGCGAAGAACAGGCGTTCCAGTGGCTGGCGCGCGGCCTGGAGCGGGTGGGGCGCATCGCCGACGCCCAGGAGGCCCAGATCGAGTACGCCCGCAGGTGGCCCGCATCGCCCAAGGCGCAGGAAATCCTCTGGAGCCGCGCCATGGACGCCGAACGCGCCGGGAACTGCGCCGAGGCGACGCCGCTGTACGAAAAGGCGAAGGCCGGAGGCGGGCGGCGGGCGGATTGGGCTCGGTTCCGCGAAGGCTACTGCTGGTTCCGGATCGGCGACCACCAGAAGGCCGAACAGATCCTGGCCGCGGAAAAGCTCAAGGCGTCGGGTACCCAGAAGGACGCGGCGTGGTACTTCCAGGCGCGTTCGCTGGAACTGTTGGAACGCGATTCGGCCGCACGGGCGGAATACACGGCGCTGGCCAAGGCGGTGCCCTGGAACTTCCACGGACATCTGGCGCGTCGACGGCTGGGGATCGATTCGGCGTTCGCCGATTCGCTGCGCGCGATCCCGTTGGACACCTCCGAGCTGGTGTGGCCGGGCGCCCAGCCGGTGGCCCTGCTCAAGGCGGATTCCAACGCGTTCGTGCGCTACCTGTGCGCCCAGGTGGTGGGCGAAGACTGGCTCGTACGCGAAACGGGCAAACAACTGGACCGCACGGTGGGTCCCAGCGGGGCGCGCGAACTGGCCCTGGTGATCTGGATGCAAAAACTGGGGATGGAAAAGGACGCCACTCCGCGCCTGCGAAGGCTTTTGGGGCGGCTGCCCGGCGACGAGATCGCCCGGCTTTCCAAGCCGGTGATGCGGCGGTTCTACCCGATGCCCTACCTGGCCGAGACAAAACCCGTCCTGGCGGGCGACACCATCCTGGACGCGGCGTTCGTGCACGCGGTGATGCGCCAGGAAAGCGCCTACGACCGGTTCGCGAAGTCGCCGGTGGGGGCCACCGGTCTGCTCCAGCTCATGCCGGCCACCGCCAAGGCCATGGCCCGCAAGGCGGGGTTGGCCGGGTTCCATGTGGACCAGTTGACGGATCCTGCCGTGAACATCAAGCTGGGCGTGACCTACATGCGCGATCTGGCGCGGGTCTGGAAAGGTCAACTCCCCTTGATCCTGGCCAACTACAACGCGGGTCCGGCGCCGGCCATGCGCTGGTTCGACGGATTCCTGAAGCTCCCGATCGAGCAGGCGTCGGAAGAAATCACCTATTGGGAAACCCGCGACTACGTCAAGAAGTGCATGGCCAACTACTGGACGTACCGCCTTCTGTATCCGGAGTCCGAATGAACGCTTGGGGATCGATCGTCTTGGCGCTCTTGGGAGCGGTGTTGCTGTCGGGAGGAACCATCCTCCAATGGCTGGGCCACGAACGCCACGGGCGCGTCGCGCCCGACGCCTGGCGCGTGGCCGAGCAACCCATGTGGTGGCTGGGCATCGGGGTGGGTGCCCTGGGCACGTTCTGCTACTACGCCGCCTTGTGGACGGGCCTGCTGTCGCTGGTGCAGCCGTTGTCCAGCCTGCACATCGTGTTCACCGCGGTGGGCATGGCGTGGCTGCGCAAGGAAGCCGTGCTGGGCGTGCGCGCCGGAAGCATCGCGCTGGTGGCCCTGGGCGTGCTGGCCTGCCTGGTGGGCGAAATCGGTCGGACCGCCACGGCCACCCCCGAAGCTTGGGGCGGACTCTGGTTCGCCCTGCTCCTCGTGGTGGTCGTCCTGGCCGCGCTGCTTCTGCCCAAGCACTCCGACCGCCTGTCGATCTGGGCCGGGTGCGCCTATTCCGTGTCGGCCGTCTCCTGGAAAGGTGTGGCCGATCTGGGGGCGAGCTTCCAGGGCGTGGCCTCGGGCATGCTGTTCGGGGCCACCTACGTGATGGGATTCATGTTCATGCAGGCCGCGTTCCGCCGCGGAGGCGCCGCATCGGTCAACGCCGTGGCCACCGGAGTCGCAACGGCGCTTCCCATGGCGGCGGCAATGTGGATCTTCCACGAACCGGTGGGCTGGCTCACCTGGATCGGTGTCGGCCTGATCGTGGCGGGCGTGCTGATCCGTCGCCAGCGCCGCGCTCCCGCCGCCTGAGCTTCAGTAGCTGACGTCCTCGATGGTCCAGGCCACCACGCCGCGTGGCGTGGCCACTTCGGCGATTTCGCCTTTCTTCTTGCCGATCAGGGCCTTGGCCAAGGGGCTCTTGAGTGAAATCCGCCCTTGGGCAGGGTCGATCTCGTCTTCGCCCACGATCGTCGCGGTCATGGCCTTGGGGCCCGCCACCAGTTTCACCGTGGCGCCGAACCGCACTTCGTCGACCTGGTCGGGGAGGGTGTCGACCACCGCCACGCTCTCCAGACGCTTGGACAGATACCGCCAACGGTGGTCGATCTCGCGAAGGCGTTTTTTGCCGTAGATGTATTCGGCGTTCTCGGAACGATCGCCCTGCGCGGCGGCGAACGCGACCTCGTCGACCACGCGGGGGCGTTCGACCTCGATGAGCTGGTCGAGTTCGGCTTTGAGAGCGAGCCAACCGGCTTTGGAAATGGGCGTCTTGGACATGGATAGCGGGGAATGTAGTGCAGCGGGGCGTTTCGCATCGCGGTGGCGCCATGCCGCTACATTCCCGCTTGACTGTCGGAGCTCGGACTAGTACTCATATGGGCCGGGGAGTAACCCGCCGGCCATTGGGGCCGGTGCACGCAGCCGTCAGCACGAGACCTTCTCCGGCCTGCGCGGGCAGAAATGCTGGTGAGACCGTTTCCAGACTCGAGAAGGAGAAAAATCATGGGCAAACGAATCTTCCTGTTCCTGTTGACCAACATCCTGGTGGTGGTGACCATCTCCATCGTCATGATGGTCCTTGGCTATTTCTTCCCGGGCATCGGCCAGGTCACGCGCGGCGGCCAGCTGCAACTGGGCGCGCTGGCGGTCATGTGCCTGGTGTGGGGCATGGTCGGGTCGTTCATCTCGCTCCAGCTTTCGCGCTGGATGGCGAAAAAGAGCATGGGCGTGCAGCTGATCGACGGCAACACCGGCAACGCCGACCTCGACTGGACCTACGAGACCGTCAACCGTCTTTCCCGCGAAGCGGGACTGCCCATGCCCGAAGTCGGCTACTACGAGTCGCCCGAGGTCAACGCCTTCGCGACGGGTCCGTCCAAGAGCCGTTCGCTCGTGGCGGTGTCCAGCGGGCTTCTGCGCACCATGAACCGCTCCGAGGCCGAAGGCGTGCTGGCCCACGAGGTCTCGCACATCGGCAACGGCGACATGGTGACCATGACGCTCATCCAGGGCGTGGTCAACGCCTTCGTGATGTTCTTCGCGCGGATCATCGGCTGGGCGGTCGGACAGGCCTTGTCGAGCAACCGCGACGAGAACGAAGGCCCCGGAATGGGCGCCTTCATGGCCCAGATGGGCGTGACCATCGCCGCGGAAATCGTGTTCGGCATCCTGGCGAGCTTCATCACCGCCTGGTTCAGC
The DNA here is from genome assembly GCA_029557215.1 of Fibrobacterota bacterium. Lineage (GTDB taxonomy): Bacteria > Fibrobacterota > Fibrobacteria > UBA5070 > UBA5070 > UBA5070. The sequence goes on from JAKPQQ010000150.1 coordinate 18,103, forward strand.
CGCCAGCGCGAATTCAAGGCCGACGCGGGCGCCGCCCGCCTGGCCGGGCGCGAGAAGATGATCGCCGCCCTGCGCAAGCTGCAGTCCTACCACGAAACCATCGATCCTCGCGGGGCGGAGCTCGCCACCATGAAGATCTCGGGCAAGTCGTGGATGGCCATGCTGTCCACCCATCCTCCGCTCGAAGTCCGCATCGCGGCCCTCGAATCGGGACGCTGATGTCGGATCTCGTCTGGTCGTCCGACCCTTCCCTGCGGGACAAGATCCCGCAGAAGGGCGCAATGGGTTCTTCGCGCTCGCGCTCCGAGGCCAAACCGTCGGGCGGCGCGCCGGTGCGCAAGCACCTGCCCAAAGGCCCGTGCGTCTCGCTGGAGACTTCGGGCCGCAACGGCAAAGGCGTGACGATCGTGACGGGGCTTTCGCTCGCGCCCGACCGGCTGGAAGAGCTGGGCAAGGCGCTGCGGCAATCGTGCGGGACCGGCGGCACGGTCAAGGATGGCGTGATCGAGGTCCAGGGCGACCACCGCGAAAAGATCCAGAAAGCGCTGGAAAAGCACGGAGTCCAGGCCCGCAAGATCTGAGGCGTCGGGCTATTCCAGCGAATCAATGATCGCTTGGGCCATCTGCTTGGGCGCGGGGAGCTTCGCGCGACCCGCGTCGTCGACATATTCCAGGAACGCTTCGTGCACCTTGACCGCCAGGACCGCCCGTTGCGTGGGGTTGGGCGGCACGAATCCGTCGGGGAACAGGTCGGCGTGGTCGCGCAGGAAGTCGGCCGCATGCTTCACCGCGGCCTGGAGCCGGATGTCGGCGGGAGTCGGGAATTCGAACCGCCAGCGGACGGCCTGGCGGGTGATCGCTTCCTTGCCCTCGCCGGCGTCGGCGATTCCGGCGGCGGCGAACACGCGGCAATCGTAGACGCGGCAGGTGCGCGGGCGGTCTTCGTAGACCGAACATTTTCCGTCGACCAGCATGGGGCAGCGCCCGTGTTCGTCGTAGCCCATGACGGCGTGGCCCTTGGGCAGGCCGGGCGCCCGGAACTGGAGCTCCTTGGGGATCCGGCGCTTGGCGGCCTGGTCGTCGGGGCCCAGGTGGATGAAATACGACGAACTGCAGCAGGCGACGCAATCGCCGCAGGGGACGTCGGTTCCGCATCCGATCTCCAGGGCCAGCTGCATCTCGCGCAGCCAGCCGGAGAACGGTCCCGCCGAAAGAGGGGTGGTGCCGGACAAGGTCGACCTACAGGAGGTCGGACACCCGCACGACCTTGGCGCACGGGAACCGGTGGAGCGGATCGGGGAGGATCGCCAACCCCTGTTCGGCCAGGGCTTCGCGCAACGGCTTGACCATGTCCTTGCGCGCGGCCGGGCGCTCCGTCCGCGAAGGCGCGGGGCGGGCGTCGGCCGGTCGGGGCGCGGAGGGTGGCGCGGAAGCGACGGATTCTGTCTCGAGCCAGCGGGCGAGATCCGCCGCCTGCCGGGAAGCCGGTCGCGGCGCGGTGGTGTGTGGGAGGGTTCCGCTCGACATGCCGTGAAAGCTAGGCCGCATCGGAGCGCGCGTCCAGCGACAACTAGACAATAATTGTCTTGCAGGCGCGCCGGAATCCGTCGAGCGCTCCCCGCAAGTCGTTGTCGATGAACAAGATCCGTCATCCATGGGGGTGGTGCTCCCCCGCGCCGGGAATTTTTCGCGCACACCTTTCGCCGGTCGTCGCCGGGCGATGGGGGATTCAGCCGATGTCGAGGGCGGAGATCGTCTGGAGCTGTTCGTCGGTGGGGTGCTCGCCGTGCGCGAGGCGGTCGGCCTGGCGGGAAATGGCGGCTTCGAACAGGTTGCGCACGAACCGGGCGTTGCCCAGCATGGGGTCGCCCTTGGCGATGGCGTCCTGGGCCTGGCGCAGCAGGGCCTCGCGCGCGGCGGGTTCCAGGGAGAGCTTGTGCTTGGCGCACAGCGACGCGAAGATTTCCGACATTTCCTGCGCCGAGTAGTCGGGGAAGTGCCACTTGCGCGGGAACCGCGAACGCAATCCGGGGTTGGCGTCCAGGAACGAATCGATCTCGTCGCCGTAGCCGGCCACCACCACCACCAGGCGGTCGCGGTGGTTTTCCATGCGCGACAGCAGGGTGGATATGGCCTCGTGGCCGTAGTCGGAGCTGTCTTCTCCCGCCAGCGAATAGGCTTCGTCGATGAACAGCACGCCGTCCAGCGCGCTTTGCACCACGGCGTCCACCTTTTCGGCGGTCTGGCCCATGTATCCGGCCACGAGCCCGGCGCGGTCGGTCTCCACCAGATGCCCCTTGGACAGGATCCCCAGGCCCCGCAGGATGCGCGCGTAGATGCGCGCCACGGAGGTCTTGCCGGTTCCGGCGTTGCCGGTGAACACGGTGTGCAGGCTCACGGGCACCGCGGGCATGCCGCGCTGCCTGCGGAGGCTCTGGATGCGCAGGAGGTTGGCCAGGCTCTTCACCTCGGCCTTGACCGTGGCGAGCCCGATCAGATCGTCCAGTTCGGCCAGGGCTTCGGCGAGATCCAGCTCGGGAGGCGCGGTGGGAACCACGCTCGGAGGCAACGTGAATTCCGGCGTTGGCTTGGCGGGTTCCGCCGGGCGTTTCGGGAGCGAGTCGGTGGGCGCTGTACCCGGCTTGATCCCCCAGGCCTCGGGAACGAACCGCTGCAAGGGGCGTCCCGCGACCGTGGCCGGCCCGGGCGCCGACATGTCGCTGGAAGCCGGTTTGACAGGTTCCGACCTGGAGGCGGCGAAGTCGTGGTAGGCGGAAAACTGTTTCCAGAAGACCTTGAACCCCGAGGCTTCTTCGGGTTGGATGGTGCCGTCCAGGCGAACCATCCACCCGAACAGCTTGTAGAGCCCCCGTGCCAGCTCGCCGCACCACTCGTTCAGGCGGCGGTCCCCCTCGATGCTGTCCAGGAAGGCGGGCAACCGCAGATGCTTGCCGTTGGGGGCTTCCGACAGCTTGAAGCGGAGATCGTCCAGGGTGCTTTCCAGGAACTGGTTCGCGACATGGTCGCCGCGCACGGACAAGGTGCGCAGCTTGTCGGGAAGGCTCAGGCACCGGACCAGGGTCCATTCCGCGATCGCCAAGGCGGCCAATTCCCGGTCCTTGATCTTGCGCGAGCCGTGGCCGATCAGGTTCGCGATCGCGAGGAGGTCGGAACGCAGCGTGTCGCGGTATTCGCCCAGCAGGCCGCCCTTCAGGAGGGCTTCTTCCAGATTCCCCAGATTGCAATGGATCTCGTCGACGCGGGGTTGCAGAAGCTCGGCGATGCGGTCGAAGTCGGAGGCCATCGCGCCCTAGCGCAGAACCTTCAGAAGGTGCTCGATGTCGCCGCGCAGGCTGGCCAGGTCCTTCATTTCCTTGCCGACCTTGTCGCAGGCGTGGATCACGGTGGAGTGGTCGCGGTCGCCGAAGTGCCCGCCGATGCTCTTGTAGGGGAGCTGCGTGAGCTGCTTCACCAGGTACATGGCCACCTGGCGCGCGTGCGAAACCTCTTTGGTCCCGCGGCTTTCGGCGAACATGCTGGACGGGTCGACGCGGTAGTATTCGGCCACCACCTGGGCGATCTCGTGCGGGCTGAACCGCCGCATGGAACCGCGCGGCACCTGGGCGTCCACCACGTCCTGCGCGATGCGCAACGTGACGTCTCCGCCCTGGATGCTGGCTTCAAGGATCAGCCTCCGGATGATGCCTTCCAGATGCCGGATGTTGGTATCGACGTTTTCCGCGATGTACGAGATGATCTCTTCGGAAAGATCGAGGCTTTCTTCCTGGGCCTTGTTGCGCAAAATGGCTTCGCGCGTGTCGCGGTCGGGGGGCTGGATATCCACCGACAGGCCCCACTGGAACCGGCTCACCAGGCGCTCTTCCAGGCCTTGCAGTTCGGCGGGAGGGCAGTCGGAGGTGAGCACGATCTGTCGGTTGCTCTGGTGGAAGGCGTTGAACAGGTGGAAGAATTCCTGCTGCAGCGCGTCGCGACCCACCAGGAACTGGATGTCGTCCATGAGCAGCACGTCGACCTGGTTGCGGTAGAAGCTGGAGAAATCGTTCACCAGATTCTTTTGCACGTGGTAGATGTACTGGTTCTTGAAATCGTCGGTGGGCACGTACCGCACCCGGATTTCGGGGAAGCGCGATTGGATCTGGTGCCCAATGGCTTGCAACAGGTGCGTCTTTCCCAGGCCCGATCCGCCGTAGATCATGAGCGGATTGAACCGCGTGCGCCCCGGCGCGTCGGCCACGGCCTTGGCGGCCGAATGCGCGAACTGGCTGTTGCCGCCCACCACGAACGTGTCGAAGGTGAACCGCGGGTTCATGAGCACCGGAGGGATGTCGCCGGAGTTGGCCCGGAAATCGTGCGAGGCCTGGAACACCGGCTTGGCTTGCTGGAAGCTCAGTCGCGGCGCGGCGCCCACGGTCTGTTCGGCGGCCATTTCCACCAGGCCCTGGAAGCTCTTGCGGAACGATTCCAGCGGGAATTCCAAAGGGGCTTCCAGCAGCAGCGATGTCTGCGAGAACTCGAGACAGCGCAAGGGTGCGATCTGCCGCTGGAACACCTCGGCGCTCAACATCCGTTGCAGGATGCCCGAGGCTCTGTCCCAAAGAACTGCTGCGTCTGGTCCGGTCATGAAGAACGGATAAAGCTAGAACCAAAAACGGGTCTGGCAGCCAAGCGAGGGAAATCGGGGGTCAAGTCGTTCGCGGGAGGCGTCGCGGCGTTCGCGGTGTGCGGCGGAGCGCGATCCGATCCGCGCCGGAGGCGCCGCGAACAGCTAGGTTTTCCCACTTGCGATGCGCAGACAGAACGTCCTGATCCAATTGGGCGCATTGGCCGTCGGTGCGTGGGCTCTGCCTGGCGATTCCCTCGTGGTCGTCGCCGACATCGACAGCTCCCGGATCGCCGTGTCGGGCGATCGCGAACTGGGCCGGTCGTTCCTGCGCCACCGCCTGGAATGGCTGCGTGTCGGGGACGAGGGGACGTTCGCGGTCCGCGACACGTCGCTGTTCCGGTTGTCGGGCAAGCCCGGAGTCTGGGGCGGCGAATCGTTCCTGGACGCGGGTTGGCACCGGCCACCCGATTCCGGATTCGGATGGGGCGCATCCTGGAAATTGTGGAACCGCGCCGATGGCCTGGGCGCCCCCCGCGCCTCGGTGGCGGAAAACGCCTGGCGCCAGTTGGCGGTGGTTCGCGGCACCGTCGGCGATTCGTCGTGGGCGGCCGCGGCCTCGCTCGGGGCGTTGGCCGAACAAGCCGATCCGGGCAGCGCGAGCCAAGGCATCCGGTTCGGGGAGCCCGTTTCCGACGCCTTGCACGGAGCCGGATTCTGGTCGCTGGAGGGGAGCTGGTCGGGATTCCAGTCGGCTCCGGCGCGATTCGATGCGTCCTGGAGCGATCTGCTCGGGGGAGGCGCCTTGCGGCAGGCGCGCGTCTTGTTCGACGGTTCGATCGAGGCTTCGCTGGCCGGCGAAGGCCGGGACACGGCGCGGCTGGAGGCCTGGTTCGATTCCACGCGCATCCGTTCGGTCCATTCGCTGTCCGATCGCGCCGATGCCCAACGCGGCGCCCGGGTGGCGTGGGTGTTCCCCGCGGGGCGGCAGACGTTGCGGGTGGCGGCGGGGTGGCAGCGCGTGGTCGCCGACGATTTCGCCGACCGCGTCCCGGACCTGGAACGGACCGAATCCAACTTGGAGATCGAGTTCGGCGGAGTCCTGCCCAAAGGCTGGATGCACCGCAACGTGTTCTTCCGGCGCGACGAGGAACGCGTCTGGAGAAGTTCCCGGACCGGCGATCCCCTGGACGACGCCATGAGCGCCGCCCGGGACGCCCGCGACCGATCCGAGACGGGCGAGTTCGGGTTGTCGGATACCCTCTCCTGGCGCACCGATCGCTGGGGCGGCGTGCAGCTCGACCTCGGGTTGTCGCAATCGCTGCGGTCGGTGCGGCACCCTTCCAACGCCGAACCGTCCATGGCCGACCGTCCCGACGAGGACCTGTCCAAACGGCAGTGGATCGTGGGGCTCCGCTCCGACTTCCTGGCCTGGGGTGGCCGACATTTCCTGTCGTGGACGGGGCTTTCGCAGGAAGACGTGTTCCTGCGCGCGGTGCGTTCGGGCGAATCCGGCGAGCGGATCGAAAACAAGCTCGGGCTCAACCTGTCGCTGCCCGTGTTGGAACTGGCCCGCCCGCAGTTGCGCGCCTGGGCCCGCGAACTGCGCGATTCGTGGCGGTTCATGCCCGGCCAGCGCGTGGGGTTGCTGGAATACGGCGCCCAGGGCGGAGGCGAGATCGGGCCTGCCGACGCCCCGTGGCTGGTGGCGCACTGGACACGGTGGCGCACCAGGACCGGTTCGCTGGTCGGCGACGACTTCGCGCCCGACCGGATCCAGGACGTGTGGCAGCCCGAGGTGCGCGGGTTCCTGGGGTGGGGCGGGGCGTGGGCATTCGAACCGTGGGGACGCTACCAGATCGAACGCGAGCGCTCCTGGACCGGGACCGACTGGACCGACGGCCGCTATTCCATCGCGCGCGCCGGAACCGATCTGTCCTGGAGCGGCGACCGGACCGCGCTGCGGTTCTCGGTGGCGCGGGTCTGGTCGGATCCCGGCGTAGACGATTGGGTCGGAAGCTTTTCCGCGAGGAGGGCCTGGTGAACAAACGACGGATTCTGGCAATGTTCGCCATGCTGCCGGTTCTGGGCTGCGATCCGTTCGCGCCCGCCCGGCCCGAACCGCCTTCGTCCACGCGCAGCTTCCCGCGGGCCGAATCGTCCGACAGGGTGGCGCCTCTCCTGGATTCCGCTCTCGGCATCGGCGACCGATCGGGAGCGCTTTCTCTGCTCGACCCGTCGGCCACCCTCGCGCTGGAAGGATCGGCGCAGACCAACGCCCTGGACAACTGCTTCCAGTCGCTGGCGGCCCAGGCGTCGGAGGCGAACTTCACGCTCCTGGAAAAGACCCCCGACGTGTCGGACACATCCACCCGCGTGCTGGAATACTCCATCCAGTCCGCAGGGCGGCCCGCCGTCTCCGGGAAGGCCACGTGGATCCTGGCGTCGCCGAGCGTCAAGAACTGGCGGCTGCGGCGGTGGATCGACGACCCGGCCTATCCTTCGAGCTTGTACCGGTCCTGCGGAGGCGGTTCGCCATGAAATCTTCTTCCCGTCAGCTCGGGTTCGCGCTGTGCGCGGGAATCGTCCAGGGGTGCCTGTTCACCGCCGACCGGATCGAGCCTTCGCGGGCGACGGGTGGCGGTCTGGATTCGCCTCGGGCGGTGTTCGCCTCGCTGCAGCGCGCCTACGAGACCCGATCCCTCTCCCTCCTGGACCAGCTGCTGGCCGACGACTACCAGTTCCAGGCCGACGCGGCGTCGCTCGCCAATCCGTCGGAGAACACCTGGGGAAAAAACGTGGAACTGGAACGCCATACGCGGATGTTCCAGGCGATCCAGAACGTGGGTTGCCGGGTGCAGTGGGACAGCATGCCGCGGCCCGAAGAAGCCCCCCGCGAAACCACCTGGACCGTGTGGAACCTGGAAATGACCATGGAATACGAAGGCGCCAACTGGGAAGTGCGCGGCATGGCCGATTTCCGTCTGCGGGCGGTGCCGCAGGACGACGGTTCGAACATCTACCAGATCGTCAAGTGGACCGACCGGCCGTAATAGCCTACGCTGCGGGCCCCACGTAGTACGCCGTCTCGAACCGCCGCGTGCGCAGCACATCCAGGAACGTGCCGGGTTTTGTCGTCTTTTCCATCCGGAAGAACACCCCGGTGGCGAGCGTGGGGAACCACTTGGCCAAGCGGATCGCCAAGCCGCGCGGGAACGGATAGAACCCGCTGCCCTTCACGGCGGTCAGCTTGAAGTATCCGTCGCATTCGGCGAAGGCGCGCATGCCCGGCACCGTGTAGCCGCGCACGTGCGGTCCCAGCACCTTCATGCCCGAAGGCTGCATGCCCACCAGCAGCATGAGCCGGTCGTGCCAGGCGGCCAGGTTGGGCGTGCCGGCCAGGAACAGGCCGCCCGGACGGAGCACGCGGTGCACTTCGGAAAAGATCCAGAAAATGTCCTTGCAGTGTTCCAGCACCTGGTTCATGAGCACCACGTCCAGCGAGCCGTCGTCGAACGGCAGCCGGTCGCGCTCCACGTCGCCATCCTTGGCGTCGATCCCCACCTTTGCGCAGTCGTCGCGGTACGGGCCGTAGCCTTCGATCCCGAACAGCTCGGCGTTGCCGCCCAGCCGCTCGCGGATGGCCATCAGATCGTTGCCGTAGCCGCACCCGATGTCCAGCACGCGAAGGCGTCTGCCGCCGTTCTCCAGTCCCGCCGCCCAGTCGCGCAGGTGCTCGCGCCCGTACACCAGGTCTTCGGTGCCGGCCTTGAGAGCGATCGCCTTGCGGTAGACAAAATCTTTCCAGGACATGGGCGGCGCTTTCCTTAGACCTTCAGTTCCACGTCGCCTTCGGCGATCGCGTCGGATTCTTCCACCAGGATGGGTTCCACCTCTTCCTTGATGAACCGCTCGACCAGTTCCGGCGCGCGGCCCACGTAGAGGCGCGGCTCCATCACCTTCATCAGGTCTTCCAGCGTCACGCCAAAGGACTTGTCGTTGGCGATCCGCTCCAGAAGGTCGTTGGGCAGGCCCTCCTCCTTCACGCGACGCCCGGCTTCCAGGCTGTGCACCCGGATGAGTTCGTGCAATTCCTGTCGGTCGCCGCCGCGCTTGACCGCGTCCATCATGATGTTTTCCGTGGCCATGAACGGCAGCTCGCTCATCAGGCGCGCGGTGATCATGCGGGGGTACACGACCATGCCCTTGGAGATGTTGGACGCCAGCACCAGCGAGGCGTCGATGGCCAGGAAGGCGGTGGAGATCGCGATGCGGCGCGCGGCGCTGTCGTCGAGCGTGCGCTCGAACCACTGGGTCGCGGCGGTCTGGTCCACGATCTGCTGCTGGGCCATGGCCACGCGGCACAGGCCGTTCAGGCGTTCCGAACGCATGGGGTTGCGCTTGTAGGCCATCGCGCTGGACCCGATCTGGTGCTTCTCGAACGGTTCTTCCACTTCCTTCAGGTGCTGCAGCAACCGCACGTCGTTGGCCATCTTGGAAAGGCTCACGGCGATCGTGCCCAGCACGTGCAGAACTTGACTGTCGACGCGGCGGGTGTAGGTCTGGCCGGTAATTGTCAGCAAGCGAGGGAATCCCGCGAAGTCGGCCACCATGCGGTCCAGCTGGTCGATCTTGCCCTGGTCGCCGTTGAACAGCTCCATGAAGCTCGCCTGCGTGCCGGTGGTTCCCTTCACGCCGCGGAACGGGAGCCAATCGATCAGACGCACGACCTCGTGGTAGTCCATCACCAGGTCCTGCAGCCAGGCCGCAGCGCGCTTGCCCACTGTGGTGGGCTGGGCGGGCTGGAAGTGCGTGAACCCGAGCGTGGGCAGGTCCTTCCAGTCGCGGGCGAACTGCGAGAGAGCGGAAATTGTCTGGGCCAGGCGGCGGCGCACGATCTTGAGCGATTCGCGCATCTGGATCAGGTCGGTGTTGCAGCCCACGAACTGGCTGGTGGCGCCCAGGTGGATGATGCCGCGCGCGTTGGGAGCGATGTCGCCCCAGGCGTGCACGTGGGCCATCACGTCGTGGCGCAGCTTCTTTTCGTACTTGGCGGCCGCGTCCAGGTCCAGATTGGCGGCGGTGTCGCGAAGCTCCTGCACCTGTTCGGGCGTGATGGGCAGACCCAGGCGCATCTCCGATTCGGCGAGCCAGATCCACAGTTGGCGCCAAGTCCCGAACTTGAAATCGGGGCTCCAGATGCGGGCCATCTCGGCCGACGCGTAGCGGGTCTCCAGCACATTTTCGACGTGATTCGAGCTCATGGGTTCTCCGAATGGGTTTTCAGGAAGGGAAAGGTAGACGATCCTGCATGCCCGCATTAGGCAAGGATGCATGTCGTGCTGGGATGCGATGCGCCTGGAATGATGTGGGGATCAGGATCAATAGGGGCGCATGCCCCTCGCTGCGGCTCCGGTTGGCCGCATTGCCTGATCGTTCGCATATCCTGGGCGATTCGTGAATCGCCCCTACGTACGCGGTTTCGGCCAACCGGGATCCTCCGCTACCCCCTCTCCGCTGCGCGGGGCATACAACCACCCCCCGCCTGCGGCGTACCCCTCCAAGGGAGGGGAATGAAACACCAGGCGCAGGGGGTGGCGTCCTCTGCAGCCATTCCCCTCCTCCGGAGGGGTGGACGGCGAAGCCGGACGGGGTGGTTCTGCTGCTTGCTGCTCTCGCGGGTCCAGAGGGTTTGGTACAATTGGGGGCGTCACCGATTCTCCGTCGTCGTTCGCGACGACAACATTCCAACGCGAGGTTGATTCCCTTGAAGCGATTCCCCATTCTTCTTGCCGCGATGACTGCCGTTCCTGGCATCGCCACCGAACTGCACGTCTTCTCCGCCGGTCAACCCGCCAAGGCGCAGGAAGTCAACGACAACTTCCAGCGCCTGGACACCGCCATCCAGAACCGGGCGACCAAGGCGAGCCTGGAATCCACAGACGGTGCACTGAAGAGCGTGATGTCCACGGTTGGGACGTTGCAGATCGGCAAGGCCGAGAAATCGGATCTGGATGCGCTTTCCGCCAAACAAAAAAGCGATGTGGCAGCGCTGGCGAAAGCCACGGTGGATTCGGCGGCAAAATTGCGCGAAGCGATGCCTACTGCTGTAGATGTTAGTGGGAAGGCGGATAGTGGTTGGGTCAGGAGTTCGTTTGTTTCTCGCGACGGAAGCGGGGCTCTTCTCGATCATTTCCGAGTGAACTCTGGGGCGACGGACATTTCTGACGGGGCGCCTTGGTACGGGATTGGTCGAGCATCTATCCCCACGTTGTCTCCATCCGGCACAACTCCGCAAGTGCAGCTAGCAGGCTACTTTGGTCTGCGGCTGAAAACATCAGGTCACAAACTCGATATTCCGCAAAGCCATGAGTCGCCAGTGTTGATAGACGGGAATGCCATCTGGCATTCAGCGAACCTTACTGGCGCAAACCTCCCGGGAGGACCGTATCTCTCGATTTCTGGAGGTGATGTGTCAGGAGGACTCGGGGTGGCCGGCGGGATTTGGGTTCGCCCTAGTTCGGATCGTAGTAAGGTCCTACCATCTTTGTGGGGAGCCAGTTTTGGTGGGATTTCCATGATTCAAGCGCCAAATGATGAGGGCGTCGTAGCTTATGGGTACTGGGGATCGAGTGCTGTCTTTTCAGTCGTTCGCAGGCACTATGTCGAGAGTGCGAGTAGGGACACCCCCTTTGATGCCAACAGCCCGGATTTCTGGGTCGATGGTTCAGGCGTTACCCACGCGAATGAACTCCACATTGGCTCCAGGATCGTGATGAATGGAATTGCGGAGTCTGACGTCGCCGACTACGTCTTCGAGCCCGACTACCAGCTCATGTCGTTGTCCGAAGTCGAGGCTTTCACCAAGGCCAACAAGCATCTGCCCGAGGTGCCGTCGGCCAAGGAGATGACGGAAAACGGCGTCGACATGGCGGCCATGAACATGGTGCTGCTCAAGAAGGTGGAAGAATTGACGCTCCACGCCATCGCGCTGCAGAAGGATGTCGAGGCCCAGAAGGCGTTGCTAGTCCAACAGAAGGCGCAGTTCGAAGAACGCCTTCAGCGATTGGAGTCGACGTCTCGCTGATTCAATCGAACGATATGCGGCTCAGGCTTCAGCCTTGCGGATGAGCAGGACCTTTTTCAGGGTCGAGGTGGCAAGGGCTCGATAGGTTTCCTGTTCGATCTGGCGGATCCGCTCCTCCAGGTCGGAGGCCGTGGCCAGCTTGAACCGGAGGCAGTCTCTCAAGAAGCGCATGTCCTTTTCCCGGCCAGCAGCGGCCTTGGATGCAAGGAGGTCGTGGATCTCCAGGCACAAGCCGCGGACCCCATCGACTCCAGGAACCGTCACGGCGACCAAGCGATCCTCCCATCCCGACGGAAGGATCGCTGTTTCCGGTCCCACGCCTTGCGCGTAGTACCCGAAGGTTTCGTGGAACGGCGACAACTCCCCGATCGACCCGTCGATCAGGTCGGCTCGTTCGGGGAACTCTCGCGGCCAAAGGTCGGCTTCTTCCGAAACCAGAAGTTCGGGGGGAGCGGACGGAAATTGCCCGAGAATGGATTGGCTCCCGATCACCACGAACTCCCGGCATTCCGAGATGACCGCGCTGGCTCGCAGGATATGTTCGAGCTGGTGTCGCTTCATGCGGCGGCTTTCGCGGCCTTCCACAGAATCCATCGCGCGCGCGCGTCGAGAGCGCCGGCGAAAGGGCTGGATTGGCGCATGTCCTTGGCTTCTTCCGTATCCGAACCGATGAACTCGCGCAATCGATCCCGAGGGCCATCCAGCAAGAGGCTCCACTTCGCGGCGTATTCGGGGTGGATCCGGTCCTGCTCGATCCACCGGGTGAGCGTGGCTTTGGCATGGTCCACCAAGCTGGGATCAATCTTCATCCTGTCCGCCAACTCCCGGTGGGCCAGCAGACTGCGCTCCTGTGCCAGTCGGTGGAAATCCATGATCGGAATCTAATCCCAGACGGGCCAAGGTGGGCTGCCGCCTGTTCAATCCGTGGCGGCACTCCGCTACCCCGTTCTCCGCTGCGCGGGGCAAACCACCCCCCGCCTACGGCGTACCCCTCCGAAGGAGGGGAATGGAGCGCCAGGGACGGTACACCCGACAGGGCCAAGATCCCGTGCAGGGGGCTTGGTTCACGACGGCCTGGCATCGGCCAGACGCGGTTCTCTGGCCGGGGAGGCGCCCAGATAGGTCAAATATCCTTGCAAATTGCAAAGTGCAGTTTTAGATTTTCAAGGATGGATCGCACCCTAAAGCGGATCTTGCGCAAGGATTTGACGGAGTCTCCCGTCGTGGCGCTGCTTGGTCCGCGGCAGTGCGGGAAAACCACGCTGGCACGCACTGTGGTCACCGATTTCGAGAAGGCCGTCTATCTGGATCTGGAGCGACCTTCCGATTTAAGGAAATTGTCCGATCCGGAATTGTACCTGGGGCCTCTGTCCGACCGATTGGTCGTGCTCGACGAAATCCAGCGCGTCCCCGATCTGTTTCCGGTTTTGCGATCGCTGGTGGACGATCGTCGTCGACCCGGGCGGTTTCTGTTGTTGGTATCGGCATCCCGCGATTTGTTGCGGCAGACATCGGAAAGTCTGGCGGGCAGGATTCGCTACCGGGAATTGACGCCCTTCACGCTGGACGAAGTGTCCCGGGAAGCTGTCGCCATGGAAACGCATTGGCTGCGCGGAGGGTTCCCGGAAAGCCTGCTTTCGGCGGACGACGAGTCGAGTCTGCGTTGGCGGGAAGACTTTTTGAGGACTTTCCTGGAGCGAGACGTGCCATCGTTCGGTGTCGAGGTCCGTTTGCCCTTGTTCGAGCGCTTCGTGAAGATGCTCGCGCATCTGCATGGACAGATTTTGAATTGGAGTCGGCTGGCGGAATCGGCGGCGGTGAGCGTTCCGACGGCCAAGCACTATGTCGAGCTGCTGGAAAAGTCGTTTCTTGTCCGCGTGCTGCCTCCGCACGAGGTGAATCTGGGCAAACGCCTGGTCAAGTCCCCGAAGATCTATTGGAGGGATGCGGGCCTTGTGCATGCCTTGCTGGAGATCGAGACGTTGGAAGATCTGCAAGGACATCCCGTGGTGGGTTCTTCTTGGGAAGGTTATGCGATGGAGGAGATCCTTCGGACGGCAAGGAAAGCGCAAGCCTCGTACTATCGGACGCAATCCGGCACCGAGCTCGATCTTGTGCTGACTCATGGTACGCGGTGTTTGGTGGTGGAATTCAAACGATCCAGCGCGCCCGAACCCACGCGCGGATTTTGGCAGGGGTTGCAGGATCTGGGCGGGCCCGAAGCGCGGATCGTCGCGCCGGTCCGAGAAGGCTGGCCGCTGCGCGAGGGGGCGAAGGTGGTGTCGCTTTCCGGGCTTCTCGAGGAGCTGGGCTCCTGGTAGCGCGGCCATGAACATGGTGCTGCTAAAGAAGGTGGGAGAGCTGACGCTCCACGCCATCGCGTCGCAGAAGGATGTCGAGGCCCAGAAGACGTTGCTTGCCCAGCAGAAGGCCCAGTTCGAGGAGCGCCTGCAACACTTGGAGTCGACGTCTCGTTGATTCGACGGAATTGGGGGGGGTGCTCACGCTTCACCCATCCCTCCAATAATCGCATCTCGAATGCGGGAGCCTTGCCCCATGACCCCGGCATGAGCGACGACCACCCCCGCCTACGGCGTACCCCTCCAAGGGAGGGGAATGGAGCACCAGGGACCTACGGCGACCTCTGCAGCTTATTCCCCTCCAGTGGAGGGGTGGACGGCGAAGCCGGACGGGGTGGTCTGCAGCTCGGCGTTCCAGCTGGTCCGTTGGTTTGGTACAATTGGGTGCGTCACCGATTCTCCGTCGTCGTTCGCGGCGGCAACATTCCAACGCGAGGTTGATTCCCTTGAAGCGATTCCCCATTCTTCTTGCTGCGATGACTGCCGTTCCCGGCATCGCCACCGAATTGCACGTCTTCTCCGCCGGTCAAGCCGCCAAGGCCCAGGAGGTCAACGACAACTTCCAGCGCCTGGACACCGCCATCCAGAACCGGGCGACCAAGGCGAGTCTGGAGTCTACAGACGGCGCGCTGAAAGGGGTGCAAGCCACCGTGGGCGCGTTGCAGACCGGCAAGGCCGAGAAATCGGATCTGGATGCGCTTTCCGCAAAGCAGAAGACGGATTCCACGGCATTGGCGAAGGCAACGGTGGATTCGGCGAACGCGATCAGAAACTCGTTCCCGACATTGTCGCTCCCGCAAGATCTGGCTCCGACGAGCTCTCCAACGTTTGCTGGAGCCGTGGTCAAGGGGTCGATTTCAGGCTATCACGCGCGGTTTGGCGGAGGCGTTTCTTCTTCACCGAATGTGTTCATCGATGCAGGAGAAGGGTACACCAGTCAACTGAGTCACGCCGTTGCCGGAGTGACCCGCTGGACGGAGCAGCTATATCTCGCAGATACCTACCGGTGGGTCGCCCGTGATGCTACTGGAGCGACGGTCGACTTTCCGCTCTCAATGTCCACTCTTTCTGGAGGTGAGATGACTTGGGGTGGGAGTACGCATCGGAAAAACAGGTTTTTAAGTGACGTACGAATTGATGGTACCCTTGCGATGGGGTCAACTTGGATCGTCGATCCAAGCCGGAATGCGTCCTTTGCAAGTGTTGCAGTGCATAGCCCTGCTAATACACTGCGCCAAATTGCATTGAATTCCGATGTAGCCAGCCGATGGGCTTTGCGTTCGGATGGTACGGAACCAAATGATTACATCGAGTTGCGCGCTTACAACGATGCTGGGATCTACCAGGATGCGCCATGGGCTGTTGCGCGATCGGCAGGAAGTCCATTCGTCATCAAGCGTCCACTTCGGCTCATGGTTGGTTATGGCGTCGGCATTCTCCACTCTTCCAGCAACGGAACGCTCACTTCCAGCGCGATCGTAAACGACGACCTTGGATCACTTGGCGACACAGGTAAAATCGTCAAATTTGGAGCGAAGGGTTTGGCTGTTGCTACATCCGACGACTTGGCGGCAATGGGGGTAGTACTTGCCTCCGGCGGCACCATCACCGGCGACCTGCGCATCACGGGCAAGCTCACCACGCCTCCCGGTGCCACCCCCGCCGACTACGTCTTCGAGCCCGATTACAAGTTGGCGCCGTTGTCGGAGGTTGAGGCGTTCACCAAGGCCAACAAGCACCTTCCCGAAGTGCCGTCGGCCAAGGAGATGACGGAAAACGGCGTCGACATGGCGGCCATGAACATGGTGCTGCTCAAGAAGGTGGAAGAGCTGACGCTCCACGCCATCGCGCTGCAGAAGGATGTCGAGGCCCAGAAGACGGCGTTGGCCGACCAGCAAAAGGTCATGGCCGACATGAAGGCCGCTTTGGAGGCGATGCGAGGGCGCTGAATCGGGCGTGCATGGCGGCTGGTTCGCCGGGGGTGCCCGAAGGGATTCCCTGCCATCCACTCCGGGATTTTCTATCAAAGCGGTTTTGTCGGCCTCGCCCACCATCCTCGACAGGACCCGTCATGACAGAATCCGCTCCGTCCTCTTCGCGCCCCTGGATCGGCCTGGTGGTCGTGGCCGCGCTGGGATACTTCGTGGACATCTACGACCTGATCCTGTTCAACGTGATCAAGAACGCCTCCCTGGGGGATCTGGGGTTCGTGCCGGGATCGGCCGAGTTCAAATCCGCCGAAGTCCTCCTGTTCAACTGGCAGATGTCGGGCATGCTGGTGGGCGGTCTGCTCTGGGGGATCCTGGGCGATCGCCGGGGGAGGGTGTCGGCGCTGTTCGGGTCCATCCTGCTCTACAGTCTGGCCAACCTGGGCAACGCCTTCGTGCACGACCTGACCTGGTACCAGGTCTGCCGGTTTTTGGCGGGAATCGGCTTGGCCGGCGAACTGGGCGCGGGCGTGACGCTGGTGTCGGAAACCATGCCCCGCAAGATCCGCGGCTGGGGAACGGTGGTGATCGTGACCTTCGGGACGCTGGGGGCCGTGGTGGCGTTCGTGGTGGGCAAGGAGCTGGGTTGGCGCAACGCCTTCATTGCCGGCGGGGTCATGGGGCTGGCCTTGCTGGTGGTGCGCATGCGCTCGTTCGAATCGGGGATGTTCAAAAGAATCGCATCCCAGCACGCGCCGGGGCGCGGGAACTTCTTCCGGCTGTTCGCCACGCGGGAGCGAGCGTTGCGGTATCTGTCGTGCATCGCCATCGGGCTGCCCATCTGGTTCGCCGTGGGCGTGCTGGTGGCGTTGTGCGCGCGCTTCGCCGAAGCCGGCGGCACCAAGGACATCGTGGTGGGGCAAGCGGTCATGTGGGCCTACGTGGGAATCTCGTTTGGCGATCTGGTGAGCGGCTTCTTGAGCCAGATCCTGGGCAGCCGCCGCAAGGTGATCGCGGGGTACCTGGTGTTCCTTGCGACCGTGTCTGCCATTTATCTGAACGCGTCGGGGCTTTCGCCGGTCCAGTTCTACGTCATGACCTTCCTGATCGGGACCGGCGTGGGCTACTGGGCGCTTTTTGTCACGGTGGCCAGCGAACAGTTCGGCACCGACATCCGCAGCACCGCGGCCAACACCGTGCCCAATTTCGTGCGCGGGGCGGTGGTGCCCATCACGCTGTCGTTCGCGGCGCTTTCGCCCAGGTGGACCGTGCCCGGCGCGGCGGCGATCGTGGGAGGCGCGTGCCTTGTGCTGGCGTTCGTCGCGCTGGCCTACCTGAAGGAAAGCTTCGGGAAGGACCTGGACTACCTGGAAGGTTGAGGGACCTACCTTTCCCGCTTCCATGACGCACCACGCGAGCCATTTCCTGTTGCGCGCACGGCAAGGAGCCGCCCTGGCCTTGATCGCGATCCTGGCCGGTTCGGCGTCGGCGTTGTTCCTGTGGCTCCTGGATGTGGTGGGCGGTGCGTTTGGCGCCAATGCCTGGCTCCTCTTGTTGCTGCCGGTGGCGGGATTGCTTTCCGGTCTGGCCTACCATCGCTACGGTTCGGATGTGGAAGGTGGCAACAACCGCATCTTGCAGGAATTGCACGACCCCAAGTCGTACATCCCGCTGCGGATGGCCCCGATGGTCCTGCTTGGGACGCTGGCCACGCATCTGTGCGGCGGTTCGGCCGGGCGCGAAGGCACCGCGGTCCAGATGGGCGGCGCGCTGTCCGACCAAGTGGCCAAAGGTTTCGGGCTTTCCGGCGATGGACGGAAAATGGCGCTGTTGGCGGGCGTGGCGGCGGGGTTCTCGTCGCTGTTCGGGACGCCGCTGGCGGGGGCGGTCTTCGCACTGGAATTCGTGGTGGTGGGCCACTTGCGTCTGGCGTATCTGCTGCCTTGCCTGCTGGCGTCGCTGGCGGCCGATCGCGTGTGCCTTGCCTGGGGAGCGCATCACACCCACTACGCGGTTTCGGCGTTCCCCGAGCTGTCGGTCGCCACGTTCTTCGCGGCCTTGGCGGGGGGCGTGGCGTTCGGGTTGGCGGCGCGGTTGTTCGTGGCCGTGTCGCACGGGACCTCCCGGCTGGTGAAATCGCGCATCGCCTGGGCCCCGGCGCGTCCGGCCTTGGGTGGGATCGCGGTGGCCATCTGCATCGCGCTTGCGGGAACCCGGTACGCGGGCCTGGGCGTTCCCGTGATCTCGGAAAGCTTCGTGCAGCCGGTGCTCCCGTGGGATTTTCTGATCAAACTGCTTCTGACCGCCCTCACGGTGGGGGTGGGGTTCAAGGGCGGCGAAGTCACGCCGCTGTTCTTCGTGGGGGCCACGCTCGGGAACGCGCTCGCTCCTGTGCTGGGGTTGCCCTTCCCGCTTCTGGCCGCCATGGGGCTGGCGGCGGTGTTCGGGGCGGCGGCCAACACGCCGTTGGCGTGCATCGTCATGGCCATGGAGCTCTTTGGCGCGGACATCGGGCCGTATGCGGCGCTGGCCTGCGTGGCGGCCCTTTGGGCATCGGGGAACACGGGCATCTACACGGCCCAGAAACGCGCGAACTGAATCCTCATCGGGGGGTGGGGTAGGTGGTACGATGGCCTGGCGACAAGAACCGTCGCCCAGGATCCGCTACACCGACGACTCGATCAGCGCGAAGAACGATTCAGCCTTCTCCAGTTCCTTCTGGAAGGCTTCGCCGATTTCCGGCAGCAGGGCGGCGTCGCACTGCAGGATCGTGAAGACGTTGGGATCCAGCGGCCATTGGACCAGTCCCTCGAACGCCCCGAATCCGGCCGATTCGGCCATGTGGCTCGACAACTGGACCACCGCGGCGAGTTCGCCCTGGGTGGGGGCCGTCGCGGGGGATAGATGGTGCGCGATGGGATCGCGAAGCTCTTCGGGAAGCCCCCATTTTTCGGCGAGCATGCCGCCCAGCGCGGCGTGGTCGATCTGCAGGTGCTTGCGCTCCAGCAACGGGAGCGGGAGCGCGTCGGGCTCGCCGGCTTCCAGCATGATCTTCTGGTATTCGGCGTGTTCGGCGCCGTCCAGGATCAGGACCCCGATCTTGTGCAGGAGCGAGGCCATGAAGGCCGCCTCGATGTCCAGGCCCAGTCGGCGCCCCACCTTGCGCACGATCACGCGGCTCGCCAGCGCCGTGGCCACCGAGTGGCGCCAGACCATGCGCCGGTCCAGGCTTCCTCGCCCTCCCTTGCCCAGGATCTTGAGCACGGATGCCGACATGACAAGGCTTCGCACGGTCTGGAACCCCAGGATGACGATCGCCTGGTCCACCGACGCGATGGAACGGGGGATCCCGTAGAAGGCGGAGTTGGCCAGGCGCAGCACCTTGGCGGAAAGCGCGAGGTCCTGTCCGATCAGTCTCGCGGCGGCTTCCGCGGACGCGTTGGGTTGGTTCAGGATCTCCAGCGCCCGTGCGACGATCGCCGGCAGGGTGGGAACCTGCCCCAGGCCGTCGACGATGGAGCGGAATTTGTCGGGAATCGCATGTGTGCTGTGGGTGGCCATGGTCAGGGCGATCATACCATCCGCTGGGCGGGAGAGTCCAGAACGTTTCCGTGTCCGCCCAACGATCCCCGCCGCAGAGGGGTGGTCGGGGCCCGAATCGGACTGCGGTTGTCTCGGGCTCGATTGCCGCCATCCATCGGGCTTCGTGTCCAGCGAGGGGGCTTCTGGGGCGAATCCATGGTCCTGCGCTTTGCCGCGAATGGGGGGCGGACCCGAAGAGATTCCATCAATGCCCTGTTGCCGAACCCGTTGTCAGATCTATATTTGGCGATTCCGAACCAAGTTCAAGGAGACCGCAGGTGAAAGAGGGCATCCACCCGAAGTACCAGGACGTCGTGATCAAAGACATCTCGTCCGACTTCCAGATGATCACGCGCAGCACCAAGAGCGCCAAGGAACGCATCACCATCGACGGCGTGGAATACCCGCTGGTCGTGGTCGAAGTGTCTTCCGCTTCGCACCCCTACTACACCGGCAAGCAGATCCTCGTGGACTCGGCTGGACGTATCGACCGCTTCAAGAGCCGCTTCAGCGAAGTCGTCGGCGCCAAGCGCAAGACCCGCGAAGCCGCTCCGGTCCAGGCCTCGGCTCCCAAGCCGCTGTCCAAGACCAAGCAGAAGGCGCTGGCCAAGGCTTCCGCTCCCGCCCGCGTGGTGGAAGCTCCCGTGGTCGACGCTCCCGAAGCTTCCGAAGCTCCTGCAGCCGAATAAAGGAACCGCTCCGGGCGCACAGCCCGGGGTGACCCTACCGTGATCGACAAGGCCCGGAGGGTCCTGGACGAAGTCCGTGCGTTGGAGGAAGAGATGTCTCTTCCCGAAACCGTGGCGGACAACGCCCGATTCCGCGATCTGGGGCGACGCCATGCGCGCCTCGGCTCCGCAGCTGCGCTCGCGCGCAGGTACATCGCTTGGCAGGACGACCTGTCCGAATGGACCGAGGCGACCCGCTCCGACGATCCCGATTTCGCGTCCGAAGCGCGGCGTGAAATCGCGCGCCTGGAAGCGGAACGCGAAACCATCGAGCAGGATCTGCGCATGGCCCTGGTGCCGCGCGATCCGGCCGACGACGGAGCCTGCGTGCTGGAAATCCGCGCCGGAACCGGCGGCGACGAAGCCGCCTTGTTCGCGGGCGATCTGGTGCGCATGTACCTGCGCTTCTTCGAGACCGTGGGCTGGAAGGCCTCGCTCGTGGACGCGTCGGAAGGCACGGCGGGAGGTTTCAAGGAAGCCATCCTGCAGGTCGACGGCACGGGCTCGTTCGGGCGCCTGAAGTTCGAAAACGGCGTGCACCGCGTGCAGCGCGTGCCGGCCACCGAGGCCCAGGGGCGCGTGCACACGTCGGCGGCCAGCGTGGTGGTGCTGCCCGAGCAGGACGACGAAATCGACATCGTGATCAATCCCGCCGATCTGCGCGTGGACACCTATCGTGCCCAGGGCGCGGGCGGCCAGCACGTGAACAAGACGGAATCCGCCGTGCGCCTCACGCACCTTCCCACGGGAATGGTGGCGGCCTGCCAGAGCGAGCGCTCCCAGATCCAGAACAAGGAGACGGCCATGCGCATGCTCAAGGCCAAGCTCCTGGACAAGGCGCGTTCGGAAAAGCGAGGCGCCGAAGAATCCCTGCGCCGCGAGGCGGTGGGCACGGGCGACAGGTCGGACAAGATCCGCACCTACAACTTCCCCCAGAACCGGCTCACCGACCATCGGATCGGGCTCACGCTCTACAAGCTCGATTCTGTCATGCAAGGCGACATCGCCGAGATCCTCGACGCGTTGCGCCTGGCCGATTCCATGGAACGACTAGCCGCCGCTTCACGGGGCGTCGGTGGCTGAGCAGCCCACGCTCGGCGAGATCCTCAAGAAGTCCGAGGAATTCCTCGTCCGCAAGGCCATCGACAACGCCCGCGGCGACGCCCGGCGGCTGTTGGCGCACGGACTGGGGATCGCGCCCATGCAGGTGCTGCTCCAGTTCGAACGCCCTCTGACGGATGCCGAAGTCGCCACGCTGCGCGCGCTGGTGGTGCGACGCAGCCAGAACGAACCCCTGCAGCACATCCTGGGCACGGTGGGATTCCGGCATCTGGAAATCCGGTGCGACGCGCGCGCCCTGGTGCCGCGCAACGAAACCGAACAGATCGTCGACGAGGTCCTTTCGCGTGTCAAGGGAACGCCCAAGGCGCGGGTGCACGAGGTGGGCATCGGGACCGGCTGCATCTCGCTGTCGCTGCGCCACGAACGCGCCGATCTGCGGGTGACCGCCTCCGACATTTCGCCCGACGCCTTGGCGCTGGCCGGCCGCAACGCCCAGATCCTGGGGATCTGGGTGCCCATGCTGCGCATGGACCTGCTTGCCGGAATCCGTCCCGATTCGCTGGACGCGGTGGTTTCCAATCCCCCCTACATCGCCTCCCGCGAGATCGCCAAGCTTTCGGCCGAGGTGCAAGCCGACCCTCTCCTGGCCCTGGACGGCGGCGCCGACGGCCTGGACATCTTCCGGCGTCTGGTTCCCCAGGCCCTGGATGCGCTCAAGCCCGGCGGTTGGCTGGTGGCCGAACACGGATTCGACCAGGGTATCTCCACCCGCGAGTTGTGCGGCCAAGGCTGGACCGACGTCGCGACCGTGCGGGACCTGTCGGGCCAGGACCGGTTTTTGGTGGCCCAAAAGGAGTGATGCGATGTTCTCCGCCAAGCAGATCGAACGGATGGACGCGATCCGGGGATTCGCGGCCGTGTACGTGGCATTCACGCACAGCCACGCGGTGTTCCATACTCCTCTGAAGCCCCTCGGGGGGTTCGGCGCCGAAGGCGTGGCGTTGTTCTTCCTGCTGTCCGGACTCGTGATCGGCGGGAGCCTTTTCCGTCGCCGGGATATCGACTGGAAGCTCTATTTCGTGCATCGGTTCCGCCGGATCTGGCCCCCGTTCCTGATCGCTCTCGCCTTGGCCTGGGTCGTGCAGAGCCTGATCCTTCGCGCCCCTGCGCCCCTGCGCGCGGGCGAACTGATCGGGAATCTCGCCATGCTGCAAGATCTGATCCGACCGGGCGCGGTGGTCCAGTCCTACCACCAGAACTGGCCTTTGTGGTCGTTGGCCTACGAGTGGTGGTACTACATGCTGCTTCCGCTGGTCTGGCTGGTTCCGTCGCGCTGGCAGGCGAACCTTGTGGTGGGGGTGGGTTGCGCCGCCGCGATCGTGTACCGGATCGTCCCGATCGGGCCGCTGGCCTACCTGGGATGCTGGTACCTGTGGTGGGCCGGGCTGGAGCTGGCGCGCGAAGTTCGCGAACGCGGGACGGTCACCTGGAAAGGCCAGTTCCCCAATCTGTTGCGATCGGGGCTCCTGGTGCTCGCCTGGGCTCCGGCGGTGGTCCTGGCGGTCGTGAATCACCAGGGGCTCAAGCCGGCCGACGATCCGTTCCTGCCCATGCGCCACTGCGGAGGCGGGTTCGTCCTGCTGGCGCTGGGTGTGCTTTGGGCCAAGTCCGGCTGGAAAGGATTCGATTCCACCATCGGCCGTTTCGCGCGGTTCGCGCCCATCTCCTACGCGATCTACCTGTTCCACTACCCGCTGTTCCAACTGGCGGATTCGTGGTTCCCGACCCTCCACGAAGCCGTGCGCTTCCTGCCGGTGATGGCCGTGGTGGTGGGGATTTCGTGGGTGGTGGAACGCAAGCTCCAACCGCTCGTGGTCCTTGCGACCGACCGGTTTTTGGTGGCCCGCAAGGCCTGACCGGGACTCTTCAGCCTCCCAGGCTCATCTTCGCCTGCGGGGTCCACATCGCCCACTGCCCCCTGCCGGCCTGCTTGGCCAGGTAGAGCGCTTCGTCGGCGCGCGTCCAGAGGTCCTGCCAGTTTCCGGCATTGGTGGGGTACAGGGCCACGCCCACCGAGATCCCGATTTCCACCTTGCGGCCGTCGGGAAGTTCCACCGGCGAGCTCTTGACCTCGTCGACCAGCCGCTGGGCCATCTTGCCTGCCTGTTCGGCGTTCAGGTGCGGCACCAGCACGATGAATTCGTCGCCGCCCTTGCGACAGGCGGTGTCGCCCACGCGCAGCGATTGCCGGATCCTGTCGGCCACTCTCAACAGAACCTCGTCGCCCACGGGATGTCCGTAGGTGTCGTTGATCTCCTTGAAGTGGTCCAGGTCCAGCATGATCAGGCCGGTGCTGTCCTTGCGGCGACGGGAATTGGCGAGTTCTTCCTTCACGCGCTCCTGGAAGTAGCCGGAACGGTACAGGCCGGTCAGGTCGTCCCGCAGGGCCGTCTCGCGCAGGCGCTCGATCAGGCGGGCGTTCTCCAGCGCCAGGGCGGCTTGCGAGGCGAGGTCCACAAGCGGCTGGATCACGTCGCGCGAAGGCGGCTCCAGGGTGTAGATGTTGTCGACGAACAGCAGCCCCAGGCGGCGCGACCCCATGCGGATGGGGATCCAGAGGCCCGGAAGATGCGGGTGCGGGGCGGGCTTGTCGGAAAGCGGCGGAAGGTCGGGGACCCCCGGCAGAGGGAAGACGCCGAATCCTGTCCTCGCGCAGATGGCGCTCTTCACCTTGCGGCCGTTGTCGTCGAACACGAACAAGGTGGCGCGGTCGAACCCGAACGCCTCTACCGCCGTGGTCACGAAATTCTCCAGAAGCAGATTCCGTCCTTCCAGCCCCTGGAGCTTGCCGGACGTTTCGGTGACGGCCTTCAGCAGGGTCGAGGCCCGTTCCGCTTCGCGGGAGCGCCTGACAAAAAGCGCCCCCACCGCGAGGCTGCGGCCCAGCCGAAGGATCTTCTCGTCGAGATGCGGGGGCAGTTTCTGGAAGCAGACCAGCGCCAGGACGCCGGCGATCTGGTCCTGCGCGGGCAGCGGCACCAGGATCTCCCACTGCTCGCCCAGGTTGTGCTGGACGGACAGGTGTTTGGCGGTCAGCTCGTCCGGGAGCTGGTAGAGCGGGATCAGGTCGGCGCCTTCCTGCCCTCCGAAATGGTCGACCACCGCCTCCTCGTGGAGCATCCGATCGACCGGATCCAGCAGATAGAGCCGCACCTGTTCGACATCGTCGTGGAGCCCGTCCAGGATGGTCTGGCAGGCCGCCTGGAAGGATCGATAGCTGGTGTCGGCGCCGCACATGGCCAGGGCGGCGCGGTTGCCCAGCGCGGAAAGATCCTGGCTTTCCACCTGGACCATCTGGGCCAAGCCCGTGCTGGACGGTTCGCGGTGGCTCATGGGTGGCGGTCCCAGGCCAACTGGAGGATGGAATGGAGTTCCTCGTCCACGGTCGCGGCGATCGACATCCCCTGCTCGCTGAGGTTCTGGTTGGCCAGCAGGCTCCAGAGGATGTCGGAAAGCCCGCGTGCCAGCACGCGCTCGATGGTGGCCCACATCGGATGGGCGGGGTAGTTCTTGGCGGCTTCCAGGGATTTGCGGATCCTCTGGATTTCAGGGTGTTCGCCGTTGCGGGTCCAGAATCCCCCCAGGTGGGCGGGAAGGTCTCCGGAACTTTGCGTCCAGACATCCATGAAACTCGGGCCGATCATGTTCTTGACCAGCTTCCATGCCAGTTCCTGGTTGCGCGATCGGGAGGACACGGCCAGGATGGAACCGCCTCCGCGGGTCGCCAGGCCCGCGGGACCCGCGGGAATGGGCAGGAAGGTGACCGGCCAGCGGGATTCCACCGATGCGGTCGGGTCGATCTCGTTGCGCACGATCATCCAGGGATTCCCGATCAGGAAGGCGAAGCGTCCCTCCTGGTAGAAATCCATGGAGAGCCGGTAGGGCTGGATGGTTCCCGAGTCCTCGTCGGTCCGGTTCACGCGCAGGAGCTCGCCCAGGTACTCCAGGCCCGGACGGCTGGACTTGTGCGACAGAATCTGCGAGGCGCCCTTCCCCAAGAGTTCGGACAGTTTCCATCCTCCCGAGATCAGCCACGGATGGAGGTTGTGGAGCGTCACGGGCTCGGGACGGCAGGTGATGCCCACGGGAAGCGGACGGCGCGGATCGATCTCCTGCTTGTTGGCGTGTTCGCCCAGGTCTCGGCAGAACGACATGAAGCCTTTCCAGCTGGAAAGGTCCCCGCCTTTCAGGTGCGCGTCCAGGATGTCGCGGCGGGCGATCAGCCCCGAACATTCCACCACCCAGGGCAGACCCAGCTTGACCCCGTTGATGGTCGCGCATTCGCCCACCCAGTCGGCCACCAGGCCGCGCGAATCCAGGCCGTCGGGAACCCGCGCCAAGTGGCCCAGGTGGGCGAGCGTGCCCATCCAGCTGGATCCGACCTGCATGACGTCGGGCGGTTCGCCCTGCTTGAACGCCCGCATGATCTCGCCCCAGGCGTTGGACCACGGAATCACGCGCAACTCGAGAGCGACGGACGGATTGGCCTTCCGGAAGGAGGTCACGGCGCGGTTGAACAGCTTTCCTGTCCTGGATCCCACCTGTGTCGGCATGATCCAGACTCGCAAGTTGTCTTTGCTCATACGGCTGAACGACAATCATCCCATTTTTTGGCGGATCGGGCAACCGTCGGAATGCGTCCGAGGGCGCTTTTCCGGATCCGCTGGAATCCGTCGCGAGGGATGCCGCCGTGGGTCCAGGAGGGCGATCATGGACGCCCGCATCCGTCTTCCCCGCCCAGGTTTACGTATCTTCGACGGTTCCGACACCGTTTCGAGGAATTCCATGCTGTTTGACGCGATCTTCACAAAGCTCTTCGGTACGCCCCACGAGCGCTACAACAAGAAGCTGACCCCCAACGTGGAGGCCATCGTCGCCCTCGAGCCGGTGCTGCGCGCCCTGCACGACGACGAGCTTTCCGCCAAGACGCTGGAGTTCCGCCAACGCCTGGAAGCGGGAACCGCGCTGGACGACCTCCTTCCCGAGGCCTTCGCCGTGGTCCGCGAGGCCGCCGACCGCCGGTTGGGCATCCTGAACATCCTGGATCCCAAGCACAACTTCGATCTGGCCAAGTTCGACGGAACCCACCAGAAGCTCGTCCTCGAGGCGCGCGAACGCCTGGAAGCCGGCGCCGACATCGTGGACATCCGCTTCCCCGCCTCCATCTACGACGCCGTCCGCGAGATGTATCCGGAATCGCTTCCGCCGTTCCGCATGCGCGTGTTCGACGTGCAGATGCGCGGCGGCATGATCCTCCACGCCGGCAAGATCGCCGAAATGAAGACCGGCGAAGGCAAGACGCTGGTGGCCACCACGGCGGTGTACCTGAACGCGCTGACCGCCAAGGGCGTGCACGTGGTCACGGTCAACGACTACCTGGCCAAGCGCGACTCGGAGTGGATGGGACGCCTCTACCGCTTCCTGGGGCTCACCGTGGGGCTCATCGTCCACGAAAAGACCGATTTCCAGCGCCGCGAGGCCTACCACGCCGACATCACCTACGGCACCAACAACGAGTTCGGGTTCGACTACCTGCGCGACAACATGGCGCGCCACCCCGACGAATGCGTCCAGCGCGAGCTGAACTTCGCGATCGTCGACGAAGTCGACTCGATCCTCATCGACGAGGCCCGTACTCCGCTCATCATCTCCGGTCCCGCCGAAGAAAGCACCGACAAGTACGCCAAGGCCGACGCGGTCATCCCTCTGCTCAAGAAGGATGTCCACTACACGGTGGAAGAAAAACACAAGAACGCGATGCTCACCGACCGTGGCGTCGAGGCTTGCGAAAAGGCGCTGGGGCTGGAAAACCTCTACGCCGACACCAACACCGACTGGGTCCACCACCTGCAGCAGGCCCTGCGCGCCCACGTGATCTACAAGCGCGACGCCGACTACGTGGTCAAGGACGGCGAAGTCATCATCGTCGACGAGTTCACGGGCCGCACCATGGAGGGCCGCCGCTGGTCCGACGGATTGCACCAGGCCGTGGAAGCCAAGGAGAAGGTCAAGATCGCCCGCGAGAACCAGACGCTGGCGACGATCACCTTCCAGAACTACTTCCGCATGTACAAGAAGCTCGGCGGCATGACGGGAACCGCCGACACCGAAGCGCAGGAGTTCCACGAGATCTACAAGCTGGGCGTGGTGGGGGTTCCCACCAACCGGCCCATGATCCGCAAGGACCGCAACGACTGGGTGTTCCGCACCGACAAGGAAAAGCACGACTCCATCCTGGAAGACATCCGCGACCGCAGCGCGCTGGGCCAGCCGGTGCTCGTGGGCACGGTCACCATCGAGAAGTCGGAAAAGCTTTCCGCCCTGCTGCAGCGCCACGGGGTCGCCCACGACGTGCTCAACGCCAAGCAGCACCAGCGCGAAGCCGGGATCGTCGCCGAAGCGGGCAGCCTCGGCAAGGTCACCATCGCCACCAACATGGCCGGTCGCGGCACCGACATCGTGCTGCGCGACACGACCTGGAAGGACCTCCTGGCCCATTGGGTGGACCGGGGCTTCGCTCCCCGCGGCCTGCCGCTGGACTCCGACGCCCAGGACGAGGCGATCCTGGCCCATTGGGCCCAAAAGTCCCTCGACGACAAGGGTCGGGAGAAGTTCCAGGGAACCAAGGACGAAAAGCTCGCGATCCTGAACAAGATGCGCGCCGAACAGGAACTGCCGCCCTACCCGGCGCCGTGGGAGCTGCGCGCGCGCCAGGGTGCCATTTCCTGTCGCGAACTGGGCGGCCTGCACATCGTGGGCACCGAACGCCACGAATCGCGCCGCATCGACAACCAGCTGCGCGGGCGTTCCGGACGCCAGGGCGATCCGGGCTCCAGCCGGTTCTTCCTGTCGCTGGACGACGAGCTCATGCGCATCTTCGGCGGCGACGGCATCCGCTCCATGATGGACCGCCTGGGCGCCAAGGAAGGCGAGGTCATCACGCATCCCCTTCTGGATCGTTCCATCGCCGGCGCCCAGAAGCGGGTGGAAGCCCAGAACTTCGAGATCCGCAAGCACCTGCTGGAATACGACGACGTCATGAACGCCCAGCGCACGGTGGTCTACAAGATCCGCCGCCGCATCCTGGACGGCGAGAACGTCCGCGACGAGATCGTCAGGCGGGTGGAGGAAGCCGCCGAAATCAAGATCACCGAGCTGCTGGAACAGGATCTGGTTCCCGACGATCCGATCTGGCTCCAGCACGAGGCCGAACTCCAGCGCCACTTCACGATCGACTACGCGCTGCATTCGGTGGTCGCCGCGGGCGTTTCGCGCAACCACATCATCGATGAAGTGGTGGAAAAGGTCAACGAAGCCTACAAGGTGCTGGAAGAACGCTGCGGCGAAGAGATCCGCGAAGCCGAGCGACAGATCCTGCTCTACACGATCGACCACCTCTGGAAGGCCCACCTGTACGAGATGGACCACCTCAAGGAGGCCATCCGGTTCCGCGGCTACGGCCAGCGCGACCCCTTGTCCGAATACAAGCAGGAAGCCTTCCGCATGTTCGGCCAGACCATGGACCGCCTCTCGCTCGAGATCGCCGGACGGGTCATGCACATCTCGCCCGACCAGATGCCCCGCGCCCAGGAGCGCGCCCGCATCCAGTACCAGACCATCCACGAAGATCCTTCGCAGCAGGGACGCGCTCAGCAGGCTCCCCAGGCCCCGCCGGAAATGGCGCCGCTCCTTCCCGGAACGCGCCCCGTCATGGCCCCGCCGCCGCAGATGCGCCAGCAACCCACCGCCGCGCAGGCCGCCGCGCTGGCGAACATCGGCCGCAACGACCCGTGCCCGTGCGGATCCGGCAAGAAGTTCAAGAAGTGCCACGGGGAACATCTGTAGGGATCGGATCCGTAGGGATCGGGCATGCCCGATCCCTACGTACCGACCCCTACAGACTGACGGATTTTGCCTAGGATGGGCATCCTGTTTTCCTTCGAAGGCATCGACGGTGCGGGCAAGACCACGCAGGTGGCGTTGCTCGCCGACGCCCTTTCCGGTCGCGGACACAAGGTGACGTGCCTTCGCGAACCCGGCGGCACGGCCCTGGGCGAAAAGATCCGGTCGCTCCTGCTCGACAAGTCCGACGAGCCGCCGGTTCCGGTGGCGGAGTTGCTTCTGTTCGCGGCCGCCCGCGCCCAGATCGTGGCCACCCGCGTGAAGCCCGCGCTGGAGCGAGGCGAAATCGTGATTCTGGACCGCTTCACCGACGCCACCTTCGCCTACCAGGGGTTCGGGCGGGGTCTGCCTTTGGAGCAGATCCTGTCGGTGGAAGCCATCGCGGCCGGGATCGAGCCCGCGCGCACCTGGTTCCTGGATCTGACACCGGAACAATCCGCGCGCCGCCGCGAGGCTCGCGGCGAAGCGTCGGATCGCATGGAATCGGAAGCGGACGGCTTCCGATCCAAGGTCCGCGACGGCTACCTGGAACGCGCCAAGCGCCACCCGGAACGGATCGCGGTCGTGGACGCCTCGGCAAGCCTGGAATCCATCCACGAACGCATCCTGGCGGATGCTCTGGGGATCTTGGCGGCCTGAGTCGCGCTTTTCCCGGGAAAGGCGTGAACCTCCCGGTCCCGTCGAGCTACTCTTCCCTTCCCTATGACCAAGCGAGTACCCGGACAACAGGACATCCCCGTCACCGAACGGTCCCTTCTTTCCATCGCTTGGCCTGTTTCCCTGACCCTCGCCGTGGGGATCGCCCAGCCGGCGCTGGACATGCTGTTCCTGGCCAAGGTGTCCGATGCCGCGGCGGCGGGCGTGGGCGCCATGATCCCGGTGTTCGGGGCGCTCATGATCCTGCTCAACACGTTGGGCCAGGCGGGCTCCTCGGTGGCCGGACAATTTCTGGGAGCGCGGCGTCCGCGCCTGGCCAAGGCCACCTTCGCCTTCCTGCAAGGGCTGCTGGTCGCCCTGGGCGTGCTGATCGGGTTGGTGATGACCTTCCTGTCGGGGCCGATCACTTCGGCGATGGGGCTCACGGGCGAGATCCAGGAACACGGCCGGCTGTTCCTGGCGATCCTCGGGTGCGGCATGGCGGCGCGCGCGCTGTGGACCTCCATGATCAACATCCTCGCGGCGAGGGGCCTCACGAACTGGAACCTGTGGGCGTCCATCCTGGCGATCGGATCCAATTCCCTCCTGAACATCCTGGCGCTCAGGCTCGGCATGGGGACCTTCGGCGTGGCGTTGGCCACGATCGTTTCGTGGGGGATCGTGTCGTTCGTGCTGCTTCTGGTCCTGTCGCGCAAGCTGAACTACCACCCCCGCTGGATCGACTTCAAGCTCGGGTTCCGCAAGGCCCGCCAACCGTTGATCCGCCTGGGGCTGCCCGCCACGGTCGAGCCCATCTCCTTCCAGATGTTCCTGGTCGTGCTGGGGTCGCTGGTCGTGCGTCTGGGCGAAATGCCCCTCACCGCGCGCGTCTACGCCATGACCCTGGCCAACATCCCGGTGATCTTCTCCTACGGCCCCGGGTTCGCCGCCCAGATCCTGACCGCGCATCTGGTGGGGGCCGGCAACGAAGACGAAGCGCATCGGCGGGTCGTGAAGGCCACCAAATGGGCCTGCGCGGGGGCGTTCGTCGCCGCGGTGCTGGTCGCCCTCACCGGATGGTGGACCTTGCGGGCGTTCACCGAGGTTCCCGCGATCATCCGGTTGGGCGTGCATCTGCTGTGGATCGACGCGATCCTGCAACCGGCCAAGGCCGCCAACATCGCCCTGACCTTCTCCATGCGCGCCGCCGGGGACTCCAAGTTCCCGGCCATGGTGGGCACGACCTTCATGTGGACCGCAGGCCTTGGGCTCGCCTTGTTCTTCGGGTACGGCCTGGAATGGGGCGTGATGGGGATCTGGGCGGGCATGGCCTGCGACGAGTGGCTGCGGGCGATCATCAACGGCTGGCGCTGGAAGAGCGGCGGCTGGCGCGGCAAAGGCGTGCGCCGGGCGTGATCCGCGCCGGCACGTGCCGGGATACCTGGGAAGAGCGTGGATTCGGACAACTGGAACCCTTCCCAAAAGTCGAGGGGTTGGCTATGTTTCTCCGCCTACTCCGGGACATAGCGCAGCTGGTAGCGTACTTGAATGGGGTTCAAGAGGTCGTGGGTTCGAATCCCGCTGTCCCGACTGGAGCACAAAGGCCTTCCTCACGGAAGGCCTTTGTCGTTGTGGCGTCCGTCAGGACGCATTACGGCCGTGCGATCGACGAACGTTCGGCAACATTTCATCCGAGATCCGAGCGTCTCGTGCAGAACGGACAGTGCTGCGACGGTGAACAGTGGGTTGTGTTGCTCTACTCTTCGAAGAGTCTTCTTCCTGGTCCGAGTTGCCGACATCGTGACATGATCGTGATGACACGTACAGAGGCGTGGAGGCTACTTCAGGGGAGAAGTTCTTGAAGAAATTGGTAGGTCGGCAAGCGAACGTACTACCTGGAGAGCGAGGCGTTTTCGAGGTAGATCCGGAATCTTCGAGAACGCCTCAATCAAGGATTTTTCTTGCGACGTATAGGGGCGAGCCCGATCACTGGCCGTTGGTTTCCGCATCCTGAAAGCATCTCGGTTGTCTGTATCCATAAGTCGGTTCGCATCGACTCCAAGCGCGGCTGCAATCATGCCAAGGCGATTAATCGAGACGCCGATGGCTCCTCGTTCGTAGAGAAGAATTGTTTGTGGGCTGACGCCAAGGAGGTCGGCAAGCTCGCGCTGTGGCTTCCCAGCCATAATCCGTGCTGCTCGGATGTTCTTGCCGATGGCTTCGCTGGATGGGGTTGGTTTCACGTCATCTCAGATACCCCAGCGTCGAGGCTTGACGTATGTATAGAAAGTGTATTAGTATGATTGTTGTCAATATACTGCTGCTTGGCCCGGCACTTGGACTTGCAAACCTCAACAACAGCGCAGTTGGTGAGTCGGGTTCATGGCGTAAGCCGTAAAATTCTCACTCTTTCCGGATAGTTCACGCATCCATGGTGCTTGGCTTCAACAACAACCCGACCAATTGCACAAGGTTTCCGACGTGAAGCCAGCGTTCTCCGCCTATGAGATCGGATGTCGCCACTTCGTGGCGCGTGGTCACATGCCTTGTATCGATCCATCCGGTGTTTTGACACGGACCTTGGCTGAAGCCATCGCACACGCTCCGCTCGAAATGCCACGAAAACTGGTTGTGTTCGGCCATGCCAGCGATGAAGCCTCTTCCGAGTTGAACTACGATTTGTCCCAACGGCGCGGCATGGCTGTTCGTGCGTTGTTGAACAACGACAACGCGGCTTGGAAGCTGGCATCCTTTTCGGCTTCACTTCCGGAACTTTCCTTGAGTCTTGCGGGCGTGGCGACCATGATGAACTGGAAGTGCGACACCAACACACTAGGGCATCTGGTGGAAGGCGTGCCATCGGAGGCGTTGGCCAACTTCCAAGAAATGTGCCTACGCCGTTACCGATCGCCGGTTCGCGTGGATGGTTTGTTTTCGATCGCTTGTTGGCATGGAATCTTCTGTGTTCTGACAGAATTGATCCACGCGCATCTGAAAGAGCACCACTCCGAGCTAGTACGAGACCAGTTTGGCTCATGGCTTGCCCCGGCCTATGGGCATCAATCCGGGTTGGGCGTGTTCCCGTGTGGTTCGAGCTTCCGAAGTCCCGGACTCAGTCTTTTTCAAAGCACGCGGCGCGTGGATCTTGTGTATCTTCCAGCGGACCTAGTACTCCATCCGAGCGCAGAGCGTGGAGAGAAGCTGACTGTAAGTGATGTGTCGATCTACAGAGATGGGACCTTGCAACGGATAGCAGCCAATTCATTCGTATGCAAACAATCACATGAAATAGGGGAAACGATGAAGCCTATCACATCAACATTGATTGCAGTCGGAGCTTTGCTGCTCGCGTTGCCACTCCAAGCTAGACAGCTTGTCAAATTCAAAGCTGGTACGCCAGCCGTTGCTGATTCAATCAATGCAAATTTTGAGCTTCTCAATTCTCGAATCGATAGTGTTGCCAAAAATAATGGTACTGGTGGAGCTACAGATCTAACGACTATTCGGGAGTCGTTAGATACTGCTTATCTTGGATACAAGGCAAATGCAAAAGTTGTTCCAAACCTGCATGCAAACTATTTAACAATCAAGTCAACTTCTGATACGGGCCAAATTCTAGGGCCATTTATAAATCTGGAACCCAAAGGGTTGTATTTTCATTACGGTTCATCAAGAGGCTTTTATTTCGGCTTAGATGATAGGGCTGGCATTGGTATTAGTTATGGTGGGAATAGCTATTTGGCTGTGAGGAATGGGTACATGGAATTGCCGATGCCTGTAAATTTCTCAAATGGAATCAGATATAAGCCTAGTTCATCGGGGTTTGGGTTTGCTGGTACGACCTTTTCCAAACAGAGCCCCTTATTATCTGTAGATTCATTAGCTGGATATATTGCTGTTGCTGGGATGCTTCCTGGATTTCCTGCGCAAGCTGAAATTGACGCGGATGGTCTCGACTTGATGGATGTAAATAAGTTGTTGGTCAAGAAAATCGAGGAAATGACTCTCTATATAATTAATCAAGAGGCAAGAATTAAAGCTCTTGAGGCAAAGCCTTAACTGATAAATGAAATGTCAATTCTCCGCGCATCAAACCCGACATCTGGCCCAAGCCTTCTGGATCGATCGAGTGCTCACCCCGGCTCGATCGACATGGCTGTCTTCCAGAAAAAATCTGGTGGGGGAGCAGGATCGGGCCAAACGACCGGCCAAGGTACCGTCAATAGCAATTACCTGAAGGAATGCCGGGAAGACAACCCCGAACCATCCGCGCAGGATGCAGCGGCGACCGCAACGCTCCTCAATTGCAAGATCGACACGCCTCCCGAAAAGTTGGTGGTCGATCAACCGTTCGAAATGTCGGTCGAAGCGACGGGCGAAGGTGTCGCAGGTAGTGCCATCACATTCCGTCTATTCTGCGCCACCGTGAGCGCAGATGGCAAAGAAACGTTCGAAGATCAAAGCGCCGTTTGGAGCGCACGCGCCAAGGACGGGAAGGCCACCTTCCAAGGTGAATTGCTGTCCCCCAAGAAGTCGGTGCCATTGGGGACCAAGCTCAAGTACTATGTCCAGGCAAGCCATCCCAACGCCAAGGAAAAGGCCGATTCCCCCAAGGTGGAAGCCGTCTTTGGCAAACCTCCCGAAGTCTTGGCCATCTGGAGCCTGGGTGCGGTCCACTTCGGGTTTGGATCTTCCTTCATCATGCCGACGGTCGCCGCCGAAGTGTCGCACCTCAAGAAGCTTCTGGACCAGCATTCCGGTTCCGCACTCGCGATCTTTGGTCACGCCGATCCGGTGGGCGACGACGACTCGAACAAGAAGCTGTCGGGGCGGCGGGCGTATGCGCTCCATTGTCTTCTGACCCGCAATGCCGATGGATGGGTCGAACTGTCCAAAGGGATCGAGGGCGACAAGTGGGGGACCAAGGCGCATCAAGCGATCTTGGGCCAGCTCAAAGATTCTTCGGGAGCGCCGTTCTACGGTGGGTCCATCCATGGCAACGACGATACCCAGACCAAAACCGCCATCGAAGCCTACCAGAAAAGCGCCAAGCTCAAAGCCGATGGAATCGTGGGGCCGCAGACCAAGAAGAGCCTGTACGCTGCCTACATGGACCAGCTTTGCGAAGTGAAGC
>JAKPQQ010000170.1 GCA_029557215.1 Fibrobacterota bacterium
GTTTTCCAGGATCTCCACGGCCTTGAGGGGGGACTGGGCCCGCACCACCTGGCACCCCATCGTCTCCAGGAGTTCGGCGTAGGCGGAAAGGATCAAGGGTTCGTCGTCCACCAGAAGCAGTCTCACCTGCGCCGCCGAACGAGGCAAACAATTCCTGTCGAACACTCCGGAATCCGCGGGTCCGGGCCCCGGATCCATTTCCACCGCCGGAAGCTCCACCGTGAACACGGTTCCTTCGCCCTCCGAACTCCGGACCCCGATCGATCCGCCCATTTCGCGGATCGCCGCATGCGCCACGGCCAATCCCCAACCGCTCCCCTGCCCCTTTTCCTTGGTGGAAAAGAACGGCTCGAAGATCCTCTGCATCGTTTCCGGCGGCATTCCGCAACCGTCGTCCTCCACGCTCAGGACCACGATCCGGCCCTGCTCGGGCGTCGAGTTCGTTTCCAGGCGGATCTTCACGGTTCCGGCGCGGGCACCGATCGCCTGGACGGCGTTGGTCACCAGGTTCAAGACCACCTGCTGCAACCGGCTCGGGTCCGCCTCGACCGCGATGCCGTGGTCCGGAGCCTCCACCACGAACCGCACCCTCGCCGAAGCCGCCGACCTCAGGAGCCTCACGACTTCGCGCACCACCGTGGAAAGATCCACGTGCAACCTGCGCCCGGGATCGGGTCTCCCGAAATCCAGAAGCTGTCGGACCAGCGCCTTGGCCCGCTTGCAGGCCGCCAGGATGTCGTCCAACGGCTCCCTCGCGCAATGGTCCGGTGCAAGACGGGAAATGGCGACGTTGGTCTTGCCCACCACCGCCCCCAGGATGTTGTTGAAATCGTGCGCGACCCCTCCGGCCAGCGTGCCGATCGCCTCCATCTTCTGGGACTGGAACGCCTTCTTTTCCAGCGCGGCGCGCTCCTCCTGGTCGCGCCAGCGCCCCGTGACGTCGTGCGCCACGCGCAGCACATGGGTGCAGACATCGCCCTCCAGGATCGGGATGTCGCTGCGTTCGTGCAGGACCCGACCTTCGGGGGAATCCCATTCGTCGTCCCAGACCACCGGCTGCCCCGATCGCACCGCGGCTTCCAGCTGGTCCGAGCGGTGCATCATCCGGGATTGGCTCTTGAGCGAAAGCAGCGAGGCGACATCGTCGAACTTGCGGTCGAGCAGGTCCCCCAGATCGGAAAGATCGCCGTCGGGAAACGCTTCCAGGGCGAACGCCCGGTTGCCGGCGACGAACCTCAGGACGCCGTCGGATGGCTCCAGTCTCAGCAGCACCATCTGGTCCGATGCCGCGTCCAGGATCAAGGACAACCGGTGCTCGGCTTCGCGATGCCTCGATTGCGCATGGCTCAGATCGGCATGGATCCTCTCCAGCAGACGCACCCTGATCCAAAGGATCAGACACGTCGTGGCGATCAGCACGATCAGCAATCCGTAGATCAACGGCGAAATGTTCCCTGTCCAATTCACGCGGAGTTCTCCAGGGCGTGCCCGCCGGGTGCGACCGCCACCACCAGAGAACAAAAGCAACTCGCCCAAGGCCCCGCAAGGGTGGCTGGCTTGCAGAACGAGAATTTGTGGCGACATCAAACAGGTTCAAAATTTCACTTGCTTTCTTGAGCAGTATTCCATAACTTGAAAAGAGTCGACCTGGTTGAGACGCTTTTTCAACCCTAGCTTTCGTGTCCAACCTGTCGATTCAATCCAATACGTGCGAGGAGAGACCAACATGAGCGCAGCCACCACCAAGAAGTCCCAAGCCGCAGCCAAGGAAGGCATCAACGTTTCCGCAAGCTCCCTGGACAAGGACAAGGAACGGGCGCTGCAAACGGCTCTCTCGCAGATCGAAAAGAACCACGGCAAGGGTTCGATCATGACCCTTGGGATGAACAGCGGCAAAGCCGAAATGGGTGTGATTCCCACCGGTTGCATCCAGCTCGATTCCGTTTTGGGAGTCGGCGGGTGGCCGCGCGGCCGCGTGGTGGAAATCTACGGCCCCGAAAGCTCGGGCAAGACCACCCTGGCCCTCCACGCCATCGCCGAGGCCCAGAAGGCCGGCGGCGTGGCCGCGTTCGTGGACGCCGAACACGCCTTCGACGCCCAATACGCCAAAAAGCTTGGCGTGGACATCGAAAACCTCCTGGTTTCGCAGCCCGACACCGGCGAGCAGGCGCTGGACATCACCGAAACCCTCGTGCGTTCCGGAGCCATCGACATCCTCGTGATCGACTCCGTGGCCGCCCTGGTGCCACAGGCGGAAATCAACGGCGAAATGGGCGACAGCCACGTCGGCCTGCAAGCCCGCCTCATGAGCCAGGCCTTGCGCAAGCTCACCGGCATCCTGAACAAGTCCAACTGCTGCCTCATCTTCATCAACCAGCTGCGCATGAAGATCGGAGTGATGTTCGGCAACCCCGAAACCACCACCGGCGGCAACGCGCTCAAGTTCTACGCTTCGGTACGCGCCGACATCCGCCGCATCAGCTCCATCAAGTCCGGCGAAGAGGTGGTGGGCAACCGCACCCGCGTCAAGATCGTGAAGAACAAGCTCGCGGCCCCGTTCAAGCAGTGCGAGTTCGACATCATGTACGGCGAAGGCGTCTCCAAGCCGTCGTCGCTTCTGGATCTGGGCGTGGAACTGGAAATCGTCACCAAGTCGGGCTCGTGGTTCTCCTACGGGACCGAGCGCATCGGGCAAGGTCGCGATTCCGCCCTGGAATACATCCGCCAGAACCCCGCCACCGCGGCCGACATCGAAGCCAAGATCCGCGAAGCTCTGCGAGGCGACGATTTCGCCGGGATTCCCACCAGTCTGATCGAAGACACCGCGGAAGACGACAACTGATCCGCTAGTCCGTGCCGCCATCGACGCGTCCGTCGACGACTCCGATGTCGCGACGGACGCGCGATGGTTAAATTCCAGGCATGCCCTACGCAAAGACCGCGAACATCGCCCTCGGGCATCTCCTCCGTTACGGTAGCGATGTCTCTCAGGACACTCCTTCGCGGTCCCGATCCGGTTCGTCGTGCAAGACAACTAGGAACCCGATGTGATTCTCCCCAACCCCGTGCGGCGTCAACTTCTGAGCAAGCTCGTCGACATCGCGATCGCACTCACCGCGCTGTTCTTGGTGGTGGCCATGTTCCCGGGCGCATCGGATCTCATCTACCAATCGGAAGCCGTCCTTCTCGCGCTGTTCCTTGCGCTTCGAATCCTGGTCAAGCGCAACCTCAAGCACTGCGATCACCTGTTCGTCGGATTGATCCTCGCCACGATCACGTATTTCGACGATGGCTACACCGGCATCGATTCCACCTGGATCCTCCACATCCCGCTGACCCTGTGCGTCTGGGTGTTGATCGAATCCGCGAAGGGACGATTCTTCTGGCTCGCGATGCAGGCGGTTTCCATCGGTCTGGTCAACCACACGCAACTCACCCCGCGCGTCGACACCTTCGTCCAGGGAACCGCGCCGCTCTGGAACAACCACCTCAACGTCCTCTCCGCGGTGACCGCCTCGTTGCTGCTGGTGCGCTACCTCCACAAGTTCAACCAGGACATCCTCGCCGAGGCGCAGACGCAACGCAAACAAGCCGAGGCGGCATCGCGCGCCAAGGACGAATTCCTTTCACACATGAGCCACGAGCTTCGCACGCCGCTGAACGCGATCCAAGGCTTTTCCGACCTGGCTCTGCAGACCGTGCGGAACATGCCCGACGGACTGGAAGAGAACTTGCGCTCGATTCGCCATTCGGCCGACCACCTGACCCATCTGGTGAACGACATCCTGGATCTGGCGCGCCTGGAGAACGGCTCCTTGGCCTTGGCCTGTGGCGGATTCGGCCCGGCTTCCTGCATCACCGAGACGCTCGATCTCCTCAGACCGCTGGCACGCGAAAAGAACATCGAACTCGTGTGGATGGGCGAGGCGAACCTCCCCCGCGTTCTGGGCGATCGCGTCCGCTGGAAACAGATCCTCCTGAACCTGGTGGGCAACGCGATCAAGTACACGCGCAAAGGGCACGTGCGGATCACAAGCCAGTGGGAATCCACCGGTGCGGAGCTGGGAGTCCTGACCGTGCGGGTCACCGACACCGGCAACGGAATCGCACCCGAAGACCAGGAAAAGATCTTCCAGCGATTCCAGCGACTGGGAGGGTTCGACGCGCCATCCGGCACCGGACTGGGATTGGCGATCTCCGATGTCCTGGCCAAGGCGATGGGCGGCCTCATCACCTTGCAGAGTCGGCTCGGCGAAGGCTCCACCTTTTCCGTGGCCATCCCGTTCCGGCAGACCGATGAAGATCCGGCCAGCCAGACCCAACTTTCCCTGGCCTCTCCGCAAAGCCTTCGGGGATACCGGATCCTGCTTGCCGAAGACAACCGCGTGAACATCCGCTTGGCGACCCAGGTCCTCAAAACCCTCCACGCCGAATTCGATGTCGCCGAAGACGGCGGCAAGGCTTTGGAATTGTTGCGCAGCACTCGCTACGACCTTGTGCTGCTGGACCTCCACATGCCTGTCCACGACGGGTTCGAGGTCGCCCGCCAGATCCGCGATCCCGCAAGCGACATTTTCCACAAGGATGTCCCCATCCTCGCGTTGACGGCCGACGCCTTCGAAGAAACCCGCCGCAAGGCGCTGCTGGCAGGGATGGACGACTTCCTGCCCAAACCCTTCCGCATCGTGGACCTCGCCGACCGGGCCTTGCGCCTGGTCCACAAGGCATAGGATCTTGCTCAGAAACGCTTTGAGGTAGGCCCGTTTCCGGATTCCCAGAACCCGGGCGCCGAAATCGTCTCACTTCCGTAAAAAGTACCCGACCACCTGAGAGTCGGTGGCGAAAATCGCGCCCGGCGTCTATTGTGTCGGTTCCATGATCCGATCTTTCGCATTCTCGACCCTGATCGCGGCACCTCTGTTCGCCGCGGCCCCCTATCCATCTTCCCAAGCACGTGTCGATCTGCCGGCCCTGGACACCGCCCTCAAATACACCTGGAACGGGATCAAGGCCAGGAACATCGACGCCTACGGGACGGGACTGATCCACCGCCCCAAATCGGAAATGCCCGGCGACGCGGTCTCGGAAGGATCCTCCTACGGCATGTTCCTGGCGCTCTACGAAAACGACCAGACCACGTTCAACCGCATCTGGGACGCCACGGAAAAGAGCATGTGGTCCGAAACCGGTCAGTTCTACAATTGGAGGGTGGGACCCGACCTGAAGCTGCAAGGTACGGGAATGGCCACCGACGCGGACCAGGACATCGCGCTGTTGCTTCTGTTCGCCGACAGCCTGGTCAAGAAGCAGGTCTGGCGCCCGTACTCCACGACCTCCACCAAGGTGGATTACAAGACCCGCGCCTTGGCGTTGATCAAGACCCTTTGGAACTCGGCGGTCGAAGATGGTCGCTACCTGGCTCCCGGAGCGGGCTGGGGCGGCAAGAACTTCGTGAATCCGGGGTACTTTTCCCCCGCCAGCTATCGGATCTTCGCCCAGGCCGACCCCTCCCACGACTGGAACGGCGTGATCGACCAGAGCTATGCCACCATCTTCGCCAATCCGGGCGCTTCCAAGGGCCTGCTCCCCGACTGGATGGTTCCCGACGGGGGCTTCTACACCGGAAGCCTGGGGTACAACCCGTTCCATTCCGGCCAGGCCATGTACAAGGATGCGATCCGCATCCACTGGCGTCTGGCCATGGACTGGCTGTGGTTTGGCGAACCACGCGCCAAGCGGTTCCTCGATTCGGCCCTGGCGTTCGTGGGGAATCCAGCCAACGCGAACTTCTATCGCATGGACGGCAGTCTCGTGCCGGTCGAATCCACCTTCACCCTGATGGGTGGCGAAGGCCCCACCCGTTCGCGCCGCGAACACTCGGCCCTCACGGTGGGCATGTGGGCGTGCGCCGCCATGGCGTCCAAGGACCCCGCCGTGCGCCAAGCCTGGGCGGAAAAGCTCCTGAGCTTCCTGGATTCGCCCAAGGCCGACTATTGGGGACACGCCGTCGACCCCCTCGGAGGCGCGGAAGACACCCTCCACAACGAGGTGTACTTCGACCAGTTCCTGGCCTGGTTCGGCGCCGCGACCCTGGCGGGTCGCTTTTCCAACGTCTGGGCCGATCTCGCCGATCCCTCGCCCGGCGTGAAGCTCTCGTGGGTCCAGGCTCCGTCGCTTTCCAGCGACGATCTGGACTTCGACCAGGGGAATCTGGTCGTGCGGGGCAGGTTGTCCAAGCCCGCGGCCTGGAGCGTGATCGTCAAGGATTCCAACAACGTGACGGTGTGGTCGGCCAACGGCAACACCGATTCGGTGGTCGCGGTCTGGAACGGACAGACCACCAGCGGCAAGGCGTTCCCGCAGGGCTGGTTCTGGGTGGATGTCCATGCCGGGAACCTGGACAACTTCGCGTTCCGGGGCTGGGTGGGGCACCAACGCGACATCCGCTCTTCCGACAAGCAGTGGCTGATCGTGGATGAATTTGCCGCATCCAGCCTCTCGCCCAACCTGGGCGCCTGGAAGACCTTCAACAACTCGGACAAGGGCGGCAGCGCCAAAGTGACCAACTTCGGGGTCACCTCGGGAGCGCTGGGATTCGACTACGACCTGGGCGAAAACGGCTACCAGTTCTGCGGAGCGGCCTGGGAGCCGTCGGGATGGAGCGGATTCACCGGCGTCAAGACGATCACCTACCGCATGCGCGCCCGGGCCAGGACCGTGGTGGACTTCTACCTGGTGCAATCCGACATCGGCGACGACAACTATTGGCAGGCCTTCGACACCGTGGGCACCGAATGGAAGACCTACACCCACGATCTGTCGGCGCTCAAGGGCCGGTTCGGGGAACGCTCGGGTTCGCCCGATCTTTCCAAGACCACCGCGATCCGCTGGCATATCCAGAAAGACCGGCCCGGCACCGAAAATTCGAGCCTGACCGGCCACCTGGAGATCGACGACTTCCGCGTCGGGGGCGACATGGCCGCGATGTACGAAGCCCCCGCCCCCAAGATGGCCAAGCCGAACGTTTCCATCGAGTCGCGTGCGCGCACCTCGGCACGCATGGCGTCCACGTTCGACGGCATCCGCATCGAGGCGAGCTCGGCCGGAACCGCCGTGGTCCGGAACCTTTCCGGCAAGGTCCTGGCCACGTCCCTCTTCCAGAAGGGCGTTACCACGATTCCGTGCGCGCACCGCGGCACCCTGGTCGTGGAAACCCGCACCCTGGAAGGCACCACCAGGAACACGATCACGCGGTTCTGACCACGTCGCCCCCCCCCCCCCCCACCCC
>JAKPQQ010000185.1 GCA_029557215.1 Fibrobacterota bacterium
GGTCGGCCGGAACCACGCCGATATGGGTGGTTACGACCCGGCAACCCAGTTCCAGGGCCAGGTCCATGACGCGCTTGGAATCCTCGATGCGCGCCTTGTTTTCCGACGCGACCTGGAATCCGTGTCCGCCGAAGTCGCCACACAGGGCCGAAATTTCCAGGTGAAGGTCTGCCACCTGGCGGCGCAGATCTGTTCGCGCCCGGCCCTTCAGCTTCGCCGGGTGCATGTCGCCCGACGTGGTCGAGATCTGGACGCCGTCGGCCCCCAGTTCCGCCGCCGCCTTGAGCCCGCCGGCCAGGCCGAGCCGGAAGGATTCCACCATCACACCGATTTTCATGCCGTACCGCTCCCGGGTTCCATGGAGTTGAGACAACGGTATCTGCGTACAGGATGTGGGCGGCTCATGCAAGCACGAAGCAGCCACGCGGCTTTCGTGAAAGTTCAATGCTCAATTTTCGGTGAAATCCCTTGTCCTGATGGCCGCGTGCATGATAGGGCTTGGGCATTACGCGTTGGCCGCGTGGACAACAACAGGAGATTTTCCATGAACGAGCTTCGCATCGGCTGGGCGTCGCGCGATGTGTCCACGACCGAACCGGTCGCCATTCCCGGGCAGTTCCACCTGCGGATTTCGGAGGGCGTGTTCGATCCCATCACGCTCACGGCTCTGGCAGTGGACAACGGCGCCGATCACGTCGTCTTCCTGTCCGCCGACGTGGTGGTGTTTCGATCCTTCATGCTGGACCGGATTCGGGAGCAGGCCGCCCGTCTGTGTCCGGACCTGGCGCCTGAGAAGATTCTGGCGAACGCGACCCACACGCACACCGGCCCCAGCATCTATGGCGACCACCTTTCCTCCACGCAAGCAGGATCGAGCACGCCGTCGGCCGAGGACTTCCCCCACGACGGCGTCGTGATGGCGTCGAACGACGCGTATTACGAGTTTTTCGCGAAACAGGCGGCTGAGGCGATCCGGGACGCCTGGGCCGGACGTGCGCCGGGCGGGATTGCCTTTGGGTACGGCTACGCGGTCGTGGCGCACAGC
>JAKPQQ010000194.1 GCA_029557215.1 Fibrobacterota bacterium
GCCTGCGCCAGGCGGTGCTCCTTTACGGCGGCGACCGTGTCTTGCTGGAACTTGACGACGAAGCTCTGGACGGTGCCCTGGGACTCACGACACGCACGTCCGAGGGCCGCTTCCCCACCTTGACGGGACTCCTGCTGGTCGGTCGCGAGCCCTCGCTCCGGCGGCTGGTCCCCACCCACGAGGTCGCGTTCCAAGTCCTGGCCCAAGAGTCGGTGCGGTTCAACGAGTTCAGCCGCGCTCCTCTGCTCAAGTCCGTGGAATGGCTGGAGACCAACTTCCGGCCGTACAACCCCGAGGACGAGCTTCAGGTGGGACTGTTCCGCGTGCCGGTTCCGAAGGTGGACCGCGGCGCCTTTCGCGAAGCCGTGGCCAACGCGCTCATCCACCGCGACTACCACCGCTTGGGCGCTGTCCATGTGCGCATGAACGACGACGCTCTGGTGGTCAGCAATCCCGGCGGCCTGGTGGAGGGCGTAACCTTGGTGAACCTGCTTGTCACCGAACCGCGCCCACGCAACCCCGCCTTGGCCGATGCCATGAAGCGGATCGGGATCGTGGAACGCTCCGGCCGCGGTGTCGACACCATCTACCGCGGCCTCCTGCGGTTTGGTCGACCCGCTCCCGACTACAGCCGGACCGATGCCCAAAGCGTGGTGCTGCGCCTGCCCACCGAAGCCGCCGACCTCGGCTTCCTGAAGCTGGTCGTGGAAGAAGAAAACCGCCGCCAGGGCCCGTTGCCCGTGGACAGCCTCATCGCCTTGGCGACCCTGCACGAGCTCAAGCGCATGACTGCCGACCAGTTGGCCGCACGGATCCAGCGCGATCCAGCAACCTCCAAGCGCACACTCGAAGCCCTGGTGGAAACGGGACTGGTCGAGGCGCACGGCTCACCGCGTAGCCGCAGTTACACGTTGTCGGCCTCGCTCTACCAGGCCGCTGGCCAGAAGGCCGCCTACACCCGCCAAGTAGGGTTCACGGCGATCCAGCACGAGCAGATGATCTTGAACTACGTGGCCCAGCATGGACAGATCAAGCGTGCGGATGTGATGGAACTGTGCAGGCTGAATGGTGACCAAGCGACGGATGTGCTCAGTCGGCTCGTTCTGCGTGGAGCGTTGCTCATGAGCGGCGAGAAGCGAGGATCTTTCTACACCCTGCCCGCGAAGCCCTGAACGGTCACTGGCAGTTATACGGACTTATACGGACCTATACGCACAAGAAAATCGCATTTTCTCCCGAAATTTGGGGCTTTCTGCCAACCCGAAGGACATTGGATATGCGCAAGTTATAAGCGAAATACTGCACATATGAGTACCAAAATTGAAGGCGCTTTGATAGTTTCTTCTGACCATGCTCGACTTTGT
Source organism: Fibrobacterota bacterium (assembly GCA_029557215.1). GTDB lineage: Bacteria > Fibrobacterota > Fibrobacteria > UBA5070 > UBA5070 > UBA5070. Next base: position 1,365 of record JAKPQQ010000194.1, read on the forward strand.
CCACGGCAACATCCTGGAAGCTCCCGTCGAGGCGGTAGTCAATGCCGTCAACACCAAAGGTGTGATGGGAAAGGGCTTGGCTCTTCAGTTCCGGCAGACGTTCCCTCAAGCATCGCAAGCCTACGAACAGGCTGCCCGCCACGGCGACCTGTCGCCTGGCGGAGTCCTCTTGACCGAAACCGGCCAGCTCGGCTCCGTCCGGTACGTGCTCCATGCCGCGACCAAGGACCACTGGCGCAATCCTTCACGCCTGGAGTGGGTGGAGTCGGCGCTGGAACAACTGGTGGAGATCGTGCGCATGCACAACATCGAGTCCATCGCCTTGCCCGCGCTGGGATGCGGACTGGGAGGCCTGACCTGGCCGACCGTCAAAGCGCGGATGGAAACCGTCTTGGCAAAGCTGCCGGACACGCGGATCCTGGTGTACCTGCCGCAGTGAAGGGGCTCCCAAAGCACGGAATAGGTTGCCCGGGAACGAAACGAGTGACGAACAAGGCACAGCAATGGTTAACTTCTCCCCATTCCTGGAGGATCCGCAAGAATGCCTGAATCGTCCCCTCACTTCGATATTCCGGAGGGATTTTCCGCCCTGCTGAAGATCGAAGGTGGCGAGGCCGACCGTCACCAGATCCGTATGGATATTCTGGTTGAATTGCTCAATGGGCTTCAGCGAATCTCCTACTTGTTGGCAGCCGCTCAAGACGGATTGGCGATCGGCGAACGCTTCAAACCTTCTCGCAGTTTGACGGATCGTTACGCTCTTCGCTGCGGTACAGCGATCGAAGGCAGCTATGCGATCCCTTTGGAGGAAGGTCCTCAGTTCCGGCTTCCGTTCGGTGATGAAATTCCTCTGTTCGATGCGATCCAACGCTCATGGGAGGCCGTGGCCAACAACGACTTTGAAGCATTGCGTAGCTTGCTTCCCGGTCCCCAGTTCACCGCCCGGTTCGCGCGGGAGGTTCAAAAATTCCTTCCTGGAACGGGCAGCCCTTACCGAATCGGATTTCGTACCAAGTCGCAAGCGAACCCCGTCTACCTGACACCCCGTGCCGCTCGTGTGCTCAAAGAGTGGCTACAACCGGCCGCTGCGGACGATGCCGAAATGACAGTGACTGGTAAGTTGATGAAGATCGATTTCGATCGCAAGATCGTGACCATCAAGTATCAGCCAACCCAACGATCCATCGACTGCAGCTACTTGCCGCAAATCGAAGATTCGATTGTCGAGTCTCGTGCCGAGCCCATCCAAGTCACAGGGAAGTTCGTCCTCGACGAGGATGGCTACCCCGCACAACTGACCGAGGTCAGCCGGATCCAACCGATCGATCTCTCACCGGTACATCTGGCAGAATGTCCGTTAGGGAACGGGTGCCTGCTGCGGTTCAGGAGCCCGCTGGATCTGGATGTAGCCTTGGAAGAGGACTCGGGACAGTACCTGGAAGCCCGCGAGGACACCTTGGGCATCTTCGCTTTCGCTCTGAATCGGGAACTGCTGATCGACGAGCTGGAAGCGCAAATCCAGACGCTCTGGGCAGAGTATGCCTTGGCAGACGACGAGTCCTTGGCGGAAGATGCTCTTGGACTCAAACGGGCGCTGCTGGCAGCGATCGAGCAGGTTGAAGATGTCTAGGAAGAAGGCCGACGTAGAGCGGGGCCTGGAGAACAAGGGCTTCCAGGTCCGCGAGGGCGACCATCACTTCTTCGTCTATCACCGCAAGTCCGATGGCAAGAAAACAGCCATCCTGACCAAGACCAGCCACACCCCCAAGATGCGCGAAATCCCCGACAATCTTCTTGGGCAGATGGCAAAGCAATGCCGCCTCTCGAAGAATGACTTCCTGAACTTGGTGGATTGCCCACTCTCAAGGGAGTCCTACGAGGCCAAGGTTTTTCCTTCGACCTAGCTTAGCCCTGTCTTCGGCTAACACCTTCAGGAATTTCCCATAAGAGCTTCGCGGCAACTTTGTGCCGTTCAAGTCGCCCTGAATTCCCATCTTTCCAGACGCTCACCTGTGACACGTTCCGTCACGGGTGGATTTCCTCTGTATGAAGGCGGAGAGATGTCGTTGTCGCGCGCGCCGGAGCTCCCCTGATGGGCTGGGAGCTGGAAGAGGTCGAAAAGACGTTCGTCGAACAGCTTGCGGGACTGAAGTGGCACCATGTGCACGGCGATCTCGACGTCCCGTCGATCACGGGCCGCACCAGCTTCAACGAGGTCGTGCAGGAGTCCGTTCTTCGCGAACGCCTCCGAAACCTGAACCTGCGCGACGGAAAGCCCTGGCTGGACGACGACCGGATCTCCGAGGCGGTGGCCGCCATCACCCGACCGCGAGCCCCAAAGCTCATGGAGGCCAACGAAGAGGTCACGAGCCTGTTGCTCCGCGGCATCACTGTCGAAGGGCTTCCGGGCTGGGACGGCGGACGTGGCCAGACCATCCGTTACGTCGACTGGGACGCCCCTGAGAACAACCACTTCACCGTGATCAACCAGTTCCGTGTGAACTGCCCGCCCGGCTTCGACTCGGCCAAGAAGTTCATCGTGCCGGACCTGGTGCTGCTGGTGAACGGCATCCCCCTGGTGGTGGTCGAGTGCAAGAGCCCGTCGGTGTCGGAGCCGCTGGCGGAGGCCGTCGACCAACTCCGACGCTACTCCAACCAGCGCAAACCTGCCGGCGAAGTGGGCGAAAACGAGGGCAGCGAGAGCCTGTTCCGCAGCGTGCAACTTCTGGTCGCGACCAGCTACGACGAAGCACGGGTCGCGTGCATCGGTGCCGCCTTCGAGCACTTCGCGCAGTGGAAGACCGTGTGCACGCCCGATGGAACCGGCAGCGAGATCGAGACCGCGCAAGCTCTTGGCAAAGCCGTGCTGTCCGAACAGGAACGCTTGGTCGCGGGCCTGCTCGCACCGGCCCAGCTGCTGGACGTGGTGCGCAACTTCATGCTGTACATGCAGGTGAACGGACAGACCATCAAGACCGTGTGCCGTTACCAGCAGTACCGAGCCGTGAACCGGGCCATCGCACGGCTCAAGACCGGCAAGACGCGCAAGGAACACGGCGAGAGCGACCAGCGCGGCGGCATCGTGTGGCACACGCAGGGTTCGGGCAAGAGCCTGACCATGGTGTTCCTGGTCCGCAAGATCCGCAGCGTGCACAGCCTGCGCCGCTTCAAGGTGGTGGTGGTCACCGATCGCAAGGACCTGCAGACCCAGCTTTCCGGAACTGCCGGACTGACTGGCGAAAAGGTCGAAATCGCGTCGGGCCAGGACGGCTTGCGTTCGCTGCTGCGGCAGAAGGGCCCGGGGCTGATCTTTTCCACCATCCAGAAGTACCGCAATCCCGACCTGGAAGACGGATCGCCAACGGACGAGGACGACGAGTTCCCGGCGCTGCTCGAGGCCGCCGAAGGAGCCGCGTTCGAGATCCTGAACGAAGACGAATCCATCCTGGTGCTGATCGACGAGGCCCACCGCACCCAGGCTGGCGACCTGCACGCGAACCTGCTGGCCGGAATCCCTAACTGCGTGCGCATCGGATTCACCGGCACCCCCATCCTGATGGGCCAGAAGAAACGCACGCACGCGATCTTCGGCGACTACATCGACAAGTACACGCTCAAGGAGGCCGAGGCCGACGGGGCCACCGTGCCGGTCTTGTACGAAGGCCGCACCGCCAAGGGCGCGGTGAAGGATGGCGCGAACCTGGACGACCTGTTCGAAGACATGTTCGCCGGGCACACGCCCGAAGAGCTGGAAACCATCCGCAAGAAGTACGCGACCAAAGGCCAGATCTTCGACGCGCCGGAACTGATCATGGACAAGGCGCGCGACATGATGCGCCACTACGTGACCAACATTTTGCCGAACAACTACAAGGCGCAGGTGGTGGCTTACAGCCGCCGCGCGGTGGTTCGGTACGTGGACGCCCTGCGAACGGCACGCGATGAACTTCTGCGCGACGCCGCAGCGCTTCCCGCGCACGAGAAGGAGATGGACGACGAGTTGCTGTGCCAGAAGCCTCCGCGGCTTCAGGCGCTTGTGCAGGCTTGGCGCGTGCGCGAGATGCTCCAGCGCATCGAGTTCGCCGCCGTGATTTCGGGCGGTAACAACGACGACCCGGCCTGGAAGGTCTGGACCGACGCAGGCGCCCAGGAACAGGCGATCAAAGACTACAAGAAGCTGCTCGTGCACGCCGACCCGAAGAAGGCGAGCCCCCTGGCCTTCCTGGTGGTGAAGTCCATGCTGCTCACCGGGTTCGACGCTCCCATCGAAGGCGTGATGTACCTGGACAGGCCCATCCGCGAAGCCGAGCTCCTGCAGGCCATCGCACGTGTGAACCGTACCGGACACGGCAAGCGTTGCGGCGTGGTGGTCGACTACTACGGCATCGCACAGCACCTGGAGGAAGCCTTGAAGGCCTACGCCAACGAGGACGTCGAGGGCACCCTGGCCAGCATCCAGGACCAGGTTCCGGTGCTCCGCGACCGCCATGCACGCGTGCTCGATGTGCTTCGCCAACAGGGCGTGGATTCGCTCCGCGACACCGACACCTGCCTGCAGGCGCTGTCGTCGGAACGTGTGCGCGCCGATTTTCTCGTGAAGCTCAAGGCCTTCCTGAACACGCTGGACGTGGTGCTGCCGCGCCCCGAGGGGCTGCCGTTTGTTGCCGACGCCAAGCGCTTGGCATTCCTGCACGCGAGCGCGCGGAACCGTTACAAGGACGGCCCCGTGCTGGGCAAGGACGTGGGAGCCAAGGTTCGCAAGCTCATCGACGACCACGTGATCTCGCTGGGAATCGACCCGAAGATCCCGCCGGTGATGCTCACCGACGTCGGGTTCGACCAGCAGCTTTCGCGCACGGTGAACGACCGCGCCAAGGCGTCGGAGATGGAACACGCCGTGCGTGCACACATCCGCAAGCACATGGACGAAGACCCAGTGTTGTACCGGAAGTTCTCGGAGCGTTTGAACGAGATCCTGCAGAGCCTGGGCGAAAAGTGGGACGAACTGGTCCTGCAGCTCCAAGGGATGATCACGGAGATCCGCACCGGCATTGTGAACGACGAGCACGTTCCCGCCGACCTGCCCGCACACTGTGCGCCATTTCTGCGAACGGTCATCGATGTGGCGTGCAGCGGCACCGATCCCAGCACACAGGAGTTGCTGCGACTCAAGGACGTAACGGTCGAACTGGTGTCGATCCTGGTGCAGGAGATCCAAAGCGACCCGCGCATCTGGACCGCTCAGAAGCTCTCCGCACGCGAAGCGCTGAGCGGGCTGCTATTCGAGCACATCTCACGGCTTCGGCCTCCGTTGGTGAACGACGAGAAGGCTGGCGAACTTGCCGACCGACTTCTGGAACAAGCACAGGCGAACCACAACGCGCTGATGGACGTCTGATGGCGAAGGCTGCGGCAACCAGTGTACAGGTCGAAGACCTGGTGTTCGCGCTACGTCGGAGCAAAGGCCGGCGCACGATGCAGATCACCGTAGACCGTGGCGGAGAGTTGCTGCTGTTCGCCCCTCCGGAGGCCACGGTCGCCGTACTGCGAAAGTTTGTCAAAGAGAAGCTCTTCTGGGTGTACACGAAGCTTGCCGAGAAAGACCGACTCCACAAGCCGGTCGTGCCCAAGTCGTACGTCGATGGCGAGGGCTTCCTGTACCTGGGCCGCAGTTACAGGCTCAAGCTGATCGATCACCAGGATGCTCCTCTGAAGCTGACCGGCGGGCGTTTCTGCCTGCTGCGCACGGAAGTGCCGGATGCCCGTGAACACTTCGTTCGCTGGTACACGGAACGTGCACGAGCGTGGTTGAGCGGCCGTGTCCAGGAATTCTCCGACGGCATGGGCGTGTCGCCGACCTCGATCAAAGTCCAGGATCTGGGGTTCCGCTGGGGGTCCTGCGGCAAGGGCGCCAAGCTGTACTTCCACTGGAAGACCATCCTCCTGCCCGCGCGGATCGCCGAGTACGTGGCGATCCACGAGATGGCGCATCTCCACGCGCCACACCACACGCCCGCCTTCTGGCTGCGTGTGGAACACGCGTTGCCGGGCTACGCGCAGCACAAGGCCTGGCTGGCCGAACACGGGATGGACGTCGAGGGACTGTGAGTCGACTCTATTCCCTGGGCGTTTTAGTTCTTCAAGCACCGTAGAGGAGGGGCGATAAGCTTGACGTTCCTTTCCTCCCCGCGAACGGGTTCGGTGGCACCGTTGAAACGCCTTCAACGGTTCGAATCCGGATCTCGCCGTGAAATCCCCGGCGACGGCCTATTCTCCTAACCAGCCCTCGGACCACCGGTTCCGTCGGCTTCCAAGGAGACGCCATGCCATCACCCATTCCTGCACGAACCGCCGTGATCGCCGCCTTGTTCTGTGCGGCTTTCGCGCAAGCCAACGTCGCCACCGGGGCGGTGTTCGGATCGCACATGGTCCTGCAACGCGAGGCGCCCATTCCGGTGTTCGGCACCGCAACCAACGGCGAAACCGTGACGGTCACCTTGGGGACCCAATCCAAGACCACCACCGCCGCCAACGGTTCCTGGAGGGTGAACCTGGACGCCATGCCCGCCGGCGGACCCTACACCATGACGATCAAGGGCGCCAACACGGTCACCTACACCGACGTCATGGTGGGCGAAGTGTGGCATTGCGCGGGGCAGTCCAACATGGACACCCGCATGAACTACTCGGAATACGACTTCGCCGCCGACATTTCCAAGGCCAATCACCCGCTGCTGCGCTACATCACCATGCGGCAACCCGGCCAGACGATCAAATGGCAGAACGTTTCGCCCAGCACGGTGGGAGCCATGACCGCCACGGGATACTACTTCGGACGGAATCTGCTCGACAATCTGGACGGTGTCGCGGTCGGGATCGTGAACACGTCGGTGGGCGGAACCGTCATCAAGACGTGGCTGGACCCGGCCACCGTCGCGGCCACTTCCGATCTGGCCGGCGACGCCGAGGCGGGCGGCATGTACAAGAGCTGGATCAAGCCGGTCGAAGGATTCGGGATCCGGGGCACGATCTACCTGCAGGGCGAAAACGACGCCTCGTCGTCGGCATTGACCCCCGCCTACAACCGGCGCCTGGAGGCACTGATCAAAGGGTGGCGCAAGACCTGGAAGATGCCGAACATGCCGTTCATCGTCGTCGGACTGTGCCACAAGGGCGCGCTCCAGACCGCCGCGGGCGATGCCAGCAACCAGGCGTCCGTGCGCGAGGCCCAGCGCCAGGTCACCGACACCATGGCCAACAGCATCCTTTCGGTGGCCGTCGACCTGGGGTCCACCACCACCTGGCACTATCCCCAGAAACCGCAGCTGGGCGCGCGGCTGGGAGCCCTGGTGCGCGGCTGGATCCACGGCCAGACAGGATTTGTTTACCTGTCGCCCAGACCTGCGGACTGCTACTTCCGCGGTTCCACGATCGTGGTTCCTTGGGACGTCCGAGGCGGCAAACTTTCGCTGACCGGCGGCAACGCCCCCACCGGGTTCGCGGTGGCCGGATCCGACGGAAAATGGTCGTGGGCCACGGCCTCGCTCAAAGGGGATACCGTGTTCCTGACCAGTTCCATCTCCAGACCCACGCAGGTGCGGTACGCCTGGGCGAACAACCCCATCCGGAATCTGGTGGGCAGCCAGGGATTGCCCGCCACGCCGTTCCAATCCCCCATCGCCTCGGGACCGACCGCGTCCATCACCCATTCCACCCCCCTCGTTCCCGCGCTTGGCGCCCGGATGATCGGGAACGCGCTGGTCGTGTCGGCAACGGGCGGATTCGCCGACATCACCGTCGTCGACGCGATGGGTCGTCCGATCCTTTCGCTTCGCGACGCGGACCTTTCTTCCGATCTCCGGTTGCGACTCCCCGGTTCGGGGCTTCGCACCGTGATCGTCAAGGAACGCAACGGCTCGATCCGCACGGACAAGGTGGTGACCCCATGAACATTTCCCTGGAAAAACGCCTCCTGGCCCTGTTCGCGATGGTCGGCGTCGTCTGGGCCGCCACCACGGCCACCCCGCAGAGGATCGTGATCATCGGCGATTCGACCGTCTGCGACTACGCGGCAAGCAAGTACCCGCAGGCCGGGTGGGGCCAGGTCCTCAAGCACTACTTCCAGACGGGATCCGTCACGGTGGTCAACCACGCGATCGGCGGGCGCAGCACGCGTTCGTTCATCGAAGGCGGACGCTGGGCCACCACGCTGGCCACCCTGCAGAAGGGCGACATCCTGATGGTGCAGTTCGGGCACAACGATCGCGACTATTCCAAGGCCGAGCGCTACACCGACACCGCCGCCTACAAGAAGTACCTGGCCCAATACGCCAACGAGGCCCGGGCCAAGGGAGCGCATCCGATTTTTGTCACCCCCATGAACATGAACACCTGGAACGGCACGACCGTGCGCGAAGTCTTCACGGAAGGGAAGAACGACTACCGCGCGGCCATGATCCACGCCGCAGCCGCCCTCAAGGTCCCGGTGCTGGACCTGGAGAAGAAATCCAAGCTCCTCATGGACACCATGGGCCAGGTCTACATGGCCAAGTTCCACTTCCTGGGGCTGGACGCAGGCGAATACGCGAACTTCCCCGACGGATCCAGCGACGGCACCCACTTCCAGGAGCTCGGCGCCCTGGAAAACGCGCGCATGGTGACCGAAGAGATCGCACGGCAACCGAACGATTCCATCCTCGAACTGCTCGCGCCGCTTCTGGCTCCGCTGTACAAGGTAACCGTGAATACCAACCTCGCCTCGGGCGGCACGGCGACCAAGACCCGCATGTACCCCAAAGGCGCGACGGTGACCCTCAAGGTGAAGCCGGCCTCCGGCAAGACCTTCCAGTACTGGATGGGGCCGGACTGGAAAAACGTCGCCACCAGCCAGCGCCACACCTTCGTGCAGGACACGATGGAGCGGACTTTCACGGCGATGTTCCAGGGCGGATCGAGCGCGGCGAGCCCCGTCCAGCGAGCGCTCCCGCTGCGGCTGGAGGGACGGAAATTGGTCGGCGCGCAGGGGCTGGAACTGCGGATCGTGGACGCCCGCGGCGCGGTGGTCCTGACAGCCCATGGCGAAGCGGATGTCGTGGACCTGTCGGGATTGCCCGCGGGAGCGTATTGGGCGCGGTCGACGCGATGGGGAGACGAGGCGTTCGCGATCCTGCTCGGGAGGTGAGGCTTGGCGCGCAAGCTCATCGGAGGGCTTCCCCTGCGCTCGGATGCGACACGGAAAGCCCCAAACGTCGCGGAACACCGATGCGTTCACAGGAACATGTCGCGAAAGTGAACACCGCGGCCGCACATCCCATGCGATCGCGGCCAAACCGGTCCATTTTCCAGGGAACGGCCGGCGCATCGCGGAAGATCTCCGCGCGCCGTCTTGAATTCGATTCGGGAAGGATCCCTGATGGACGTTTCTAGGTGCAACAGCAACGGATTCCTGGTCCGGGCGACGGCATTGACCTTTGCCGCCGCCGCGATGTCCTTTGGGGCCGCGCCTCCGAACGCCCGACTCAATGCCGGCGTTCCCGTCCATGGGAATCCCGCGTCGGGCCTGGGCACCCTGACCGACGGCAGGTTCGGGAACGGCTCCTGGAACATCTCGGGCGGATCATGGGTGGCCTACAAGCTCCCTTCCGCACCAGGGAAGATCGTCCTGACCTGGAACAATCCTTCCTACACGTGGTCGGATTACGTCACGAACGCTTCCCGATGCGCGCAAGGATCCAACCTGAGCTTTCCGTCGGACTACGAGATCCTGTCTTCCCCGAATTCCACCAATGGTTCCGACGGTACCTGGACCTCCCGCGCGGAGATCAAGGGAAACAAGGTGTCCAGCCGCATGCACGTCGTGGAAATCGGGACCGACCAATGGGTCATGATGCGCGTGACTTCGGGGAACGGCGGCATCGACGAACTGGGAATCCACGACGCCTCCGGCGGCGCAAACGACACCTGGACGTTCATCGGGACCAGCATTTCCTCCAACGCCTTCAAGGGAAGCCCTCCTGCGACGGATTTCGTCAAACTGGTGTCGGAGGGCACGAAGGGATCCAACGCCCCCGCGGTCGTGAAAGCCGGAATCCCTTGCATCTCGTCCACGGATGTTTCGAACAACATCGGGAGGTATCTGGATTTCGCGGGCGGTTCCAGGTTCTGGGCCATCGAGATGGGCACCAACGATGCCTGGGGCGGCGGAACGGGAAATGTCCAGACGTTCAAGAACGCGCTGCAGAAGGTGATCGACTCGGCGAAGGGGCGCGGCATCCGTGTCGCGATCGCCCGGCCCCTGGCGACCAACGCGGCAAAGATGGGCTGGCAGATCAACCAGGCATTCCTGACCGCGGTCGACGACCTGACCAAGGACAACGGACTGGATGCCGGACCGGATCTGTATTCCTGGTTCCTGGCGCATCCTTCCGAACTGGACGACGACGGAGTCCATCCCAACGCGGCGGGTGCGGCATCCATCCAGAGACTGTGGGCCGAAGCGATGCTCAAGACCGTGTATTCGCCCAGCTCGTCCATCGACGATGCCGGGAATCGCCGCCGCGCGACGGACAAGCCAGGCGTTCGCGCGATCCGCTCCGCGACGGGGCTGCGCATCGTCGTGGAGGGCGCGTCCGGGCCGATGCGCCTGATCTCGGTCGACGGGACCGTTCGCGAGTGATGTTCGCCGCGAGCCCGAACGCTTTCAGATGCGGCAGGCGGGCGGCGTTGCAAGGGTTCAACAGAATCCACACCAATCGCGACCCGCTCCCTTGGAGAAGCTCCTAGCTTCAATTCTCGGGCCTGATGTTCGACGCAAGCGGCGTCGCCGGCACGGTACGGATCGAATGGAGGAAGCGACGATGCGCAAGCACGTATGGATCCAGCAGGCCGAAAGGCGCACGGCGACGGTTCTCGAGACCGCTTTGATGGCGTTCGCGCTGGTCGCGCCGTCCGCTTCGGCCCAGGAGATGGGGTTCGCCTCCTACATCCCCTGGCGACAGACCGAAACCCAGCCCGGCGCGCACGATCCCACCGTGATCCGCGACGAGCGAGGCGTGTACACCTTGATGTCCACCAACAATCTGCTGGCGATCGCGCAGTCCACCGACATGTCCAACTGGACCTGGCACGGGTCCATCCTTTCCAAGGTTCCGTCCTGGATGCTGTCCGTCTATTCCGGCATCGAGAACATCTGGGCGCCGCACATCTCCAGGATGGGCGACAAATACTGGGTGTACTACTGCGGTTCGGTGTTCGGCAAGAACACCTCGCTGATCGGCGCGATGTGGAGCCCCACCCTGGACAGATCCAGCCCCGACTACAAGTGGACCGACGTGGGCGAGGTGTGGCGTTCCACCACGTCCGACAACTACAACGCGATCGACCCCGAGATCCTGCAGGACGCAAGCGGCAAGTACTGGATGAGCTTCGGATCGTTCTGGCAGGGACTGCGCATGATCGCCATCGACCCCGCCACGGGCAAGCAGCTCGCCTCCGACAAGTCGCTTTCCGTCATCGCCAGTCGCGGCGGCGGGGCCATCGAAGGGCCTTCCACGATCCGGCACGGCAAGTACCACTACCTGTTCGCCCCGTGGGACAAATGCTGCGACGGCGTGAACAGCACCTACCGGACCATGTACGGGAGGTCGACGAGCCCCACGGGACCGTACCTGGACCGCTCCGGCAAGGACATGGCATCCAGCGGCGGCACCCAACTGATCGGAACCTACGGCAGGTACGTGGGGCCCGGAGGCGGCTCGCCTTTCCACGACGGTCGGCGCGACTGGTTCGCGCTCCACTACTACGACCGCAAGCGCAACGGAGGGGCCTACCTGCAGCTGCGCGAGATCGTCTACGGCGACGACGGATGGCTGGACTTCGGGCAACCGTTCCTGGGGCGACACCTGGCTCTGGAAGCCGAGCACGCGGTGCTCGTCGGCGATTCCATCATGACCGGCACGGGCACCAACGCATCCAACAACGAGTACGTGGGCTTCATCAACGGCGTCGGCAGCTCGGTCGAGTTCGTCGCCAACCTGCTCCAGGCGGGCGAACACTGGATCGTGGTCCGCTACGCGGCGGGCGACGGCGCGGCCAGCCACAAATTGTCGATCAACGGGGCTGCCGCGACCACGGTGTCGTATCCCAAGACATCGGCCTGGGGGGCCTTCCCCGCAGGGCAGGTCGTCGTGCTGGACGCCGACTTGAAAAAGGGACGCAACAACATCAAGTTCACCAAGGGCGACGGGTTCGCCGAGCTCGATCGCATCGACATCGTGCGCAAGGCTTCTTCCGAACTGAGTCTGGGTGCCTTCGATCGCTTCCCCGGCGCGGCCTACGATTCGGCGAACGACGCCGTGGTGCTGGGTGCCCAAGCCAGCGCGACCTACGAGAACGTCGGACTGGGCGACGGAGGCTTCAAGGCGGTGCGCCTGTGCGCGGCCTCGGGGTCCGGGCGCGTCCGGATCGGATTGGGCGCGACCTCCACCCAGGAAGTCGACGTGGCCGGGGCGGGATGCGCCACGCACGACCTCGCCACCTCGCTCCAAAGCGCGAAGGGCGTGCACGACCTCGTGCTCACGCGCGTGACCGGAACCATGACGCTCAAGTCCATCCAATTCCTGTCGACCTCCAGCCGCGTCCACGGGCGGATTCTGTCGCCTTCGGGCCGCCGCCAGGAAGACCGTGTCGACCCCTTGGGCCGTGCGCTTTCCGGCGAGGGCGGCCTGTTCCGCCCCGAGTTCGCGCGATGATACCCCGGGGGCGCGACCGACATTTTCGGAATAACGAAACTCCTTCGCTTATGCCCCCCCCCCTGCCCCCCGTTGAACAACCTTCAACGCCTCCGTTCAACACCGGCAAGCCAAACCGGCCGGAAATGATGATCTTCCATTGGGTACGACGGACTCCGGGAAGGACCCACCCATGAAACGCACGCACCTTCTCCCCATCTTGGCGTTCCTTCTGATCGCCCCGGCAGGCATGGCGGCCCCCCGGAACATGGAGTACCTCGACCGAGGGCTGGTGGCCATCAAGACCTCCGGAGGTGTGTTCGTGAGCTGGCGCGTGCTGGGCACCGACGACGCCACCACCGGATTCAACGTCTACCGTGACGGATCCAAGGTGAACTCCGGCGTGATCACCGGGGCCACCAACCTGACCGACGCGTCGGGGACGACCACCTCCAAGTACGTGGTCAAGACCGTGGTCGCGGGAATGGAAATCGAATCGTCCACGCCCGTTTCTCCCTGGTCCGGCCCGCTCAAGCGCATTCCGGTGTCGGCTCCGGCCGGCGGAACCACCCCCGACGGGGTCGCCTACACCTACTCCCCCAACGACGGGTCGGTGGGAGATCTGAACGGCGACGGCAATTGGGATCTGGTCCTGAAATGGGACCCGTCCAATTCCCAGGACAATGCCAACGACGGCTACACAGGAAAGGTCTACCTGGACGGCATGACGCTCGATGGCGATCGGATGTGGCGGATCGATCTGGGGTGGAACATCCGTGCGGGGGCCCACTACACCCAGTTCATGGTGGCCGATTTCGACGGCGACGGCATCGCCGAGATCATCTGCAAGACCGCCCCTGGAACCAAGGACGGCACCGGCAAACTCCTTTCGACAGGTCCGGCCGCCAGCGACGACGACGCCAAGGACTATCGCAACTCCAAAGGGTTCGTGACCGCAGGCCCCGAGTACCTGACCGTGTTCAACGGCCAGACGGGAGCCGAACTCGCGACGGTGCTCTATGTTCCCGGTCGCGACCCCGCCAACGGCTGGGGCAAAACTTCGGAGACCACCAACCGCGTCGACCGGTTCCTGGCGGGTGTCGCGTGGATCGACGGGGTCAAGCCCCACGCGATCATGCAGCGCGGGTACTACGGCCGCATGGCGGTCACCGCCTGGAGCTGGGACGGTACGACCCTCAAGCAGCAGTGGTACTACAACGCCGCGACCTCCGGCCAGGAATGCCACGGCCAAGGCAACCACAATCTGTCCATCGCCGACGTGGACGCCGACGGCAAGGACGAGATCATCCAAGGCGCCTGCGCGATCGACCACGACGGCAAGTTCATGTACCGCACCGGACTGGGCCACGGCGACGCCATGCACCTGGGCGACCTCGATCCCTCGCGCCCCGGGCTCGAAGCCTGGGTGGTGCACGAGGACACCGGAACGGCCTACGCCCACGAGCTGCACGACGCACGAACCGGAGCGATCATCTGGGGCGAAAACCACAACAAGGACAACGGCCGCGGTCTGGCCGCGGACATCGATGCGACCTCTCCGGGCCACGAAATGTGGTCGGCCTCCTTTGGCGGGATCTACAACACCAAAGGCACCCAGATCGGCACCAGCAAGCCCACCCAGAACTTCCGCATCTACTGGGACGGCGATCTGCAGGACGAACTCCTGGACGTGACGGGAACCGCTCCGAACACAATGAAGATCGACAGCTGGAAGAACGGACGGCTTCTGACCACGAACTCCACCATGGGCGGATTCACGGGCCACAGCAACAACTACAGCAAGGCGAACCCCGTCCTTTCCGCCGACATCTTCGGCGACTGGCGGGAAGAACTGATCGTACGCCAGGACGACAACTCGGCCCTGCTGGTCTATTCCACCACGATTCCGACCACGCATCGCCTGTACACGCTCATGCACGACCCCGTCTACCGCGCCGGAGTCGCCTGGCAGAACACCGCCTACAACCAGCCGCCGCACCTGGGATTCTGGCTCGGGGCCGGCGTCGACAAGGCCCCCAAGCCCGACATCAAGCTGGTGAAGAGCACCTCCGGGATCGGCAACCCGCGCGCGCACTTGAACTCCGGGATCTCGGCGAAACGCGTCGGCTCGAAGATCTCCATCCAGAGCCACTGGAACGAACCCGTCACGATCCGCATCGCATCCGTCGATGGACGTATTTTGTCCGAACATTCGACTCCCCCCGCCGCTTCGTCGGAACTCGACGCTCCGGCAGGCAGCCACGGAGCGCTGATCGTTTCGTTGCGCGGCGCATCCGGACGCGCGGCAAGCACGACCATCCCGGGGTTCTGATCGGCGCCCCTCGGACCAGGCAGGTTCGATCGGACCAATTCGCAACAGAAACGGCTTCCGCGAACGCGGTAGCCGTTTTTCGTTCCACGCGGATTCCATTCGATCCGGCCATTCCGGAACGTTGAACGCCGTTCAACGCAAACCCCTCGCGGCAACTGGAACGCATCCCCCTCCGACGGAATTCGCCCCTATGCTAAGCGTAGGTCGCAGCTCACCCGGCCGTTGGAGGAGACACCATGTCCATCTCGATCATACCCCTGCTGGCCGTCGCGACGTTCGGCGCGCGGCTCATGGAAGACCTCGACCGCGGCTCGGTCGCCGTCTCGCAAGGCGGCGGGAAGGTGTTCCTGGGCTGGCGGATGTCGGCTCCGGAGTTCAAGGACGGCATCGAATTCGCCGTCTACCGAAACGGCACCAGGATCGCCACGACACCGGCGACGTCGGCCACCAACCTCGTGGATGAACAGGCGGGCACGAACCCGTCCTACGAGGTCCGCGCCATCGTCGACGGCAAGGAGACGGGGCCGGGCAAGACCGTGAAACCCCTGGCCCAGCCCTACCTGGAAGTCCCTCTCCAGATCCCTCCCGGCGGCAAGACCCCCGACGGCAAGAGCTACACCTACAGCGCCAACGACGCGAGCGCGGGCGACCTGGACGGCGACGGCGAGTACGAGATCGTGGTGAAGTGGTACCCCTCCAACGCCCAGGACAACGCCTTCGCCGGATATACGGGCAACACGATCCTGGATGCCTACAAGCTGGACGGCACCAGATTGTGGCGCATCGACCTTGGCCACAACATCCGCTCCGGCGCGCACTACCCGCAGTTCCAGGTGATGGATTTCGATGGCGACGGCAAAGCTGAAATCGCCTGCCAGACCGCCGACGGCACCATCGACGGAAAAGGGAAGATCCTGGGCGACGAAAAGGCCGACTGGCGCGCCAAGGACGGGTATGTCCGGACCAGCGACGGCACGGGAAGCCGCACGCTCGCCGACGGCACCCGTGTGGCGGATCTTGTCGGACGGATCTTGACAGGTCCGGAATACGTGTCCGTGTTCGCCGGGCCCGACGGCAGGGAACTGGCCACCAAGGAAGTCGCCGCCAAGCGCGGGAACCTGTCCGACTGGGGCGATCTGTACGCGAACCGCTCGGATCGCTACCTGGCGGCATCGGCGTACCTGGACGGCGAGCTCCCCAGCTTCGTGCTGGTGCGCGGCTACTACGGGCGCCTGACCACCGCGGCCTGGGACTACCGCGGAGGGGAAATGACCCTGCGCTGGTACGACAACTCGTCGAAATCCGGCCAGGAGTGCCACGGGCAAGGCAACCACAACATGTCGGTGGGCGACGTGGACGCCGATGGCAAGGACGAGATCGTCCATGGGGCCTGCGCGATCGACCACGACGGCAAGTTCATGTACCGCACCGGTCTGGGCCACGGCGACGCCATGCACCTGGGCGACCTGGATCCCGACAATCCCGGATTGGAAGTGTGGGAAGTCCACGAGAACGGAGGCGCCGCCTACGGCTACGAGCTCCACGACGCCAGGACCGGAAAGATCCTCTGGGGCGCCAGGACAGGTTCCGACAACGGACGCGGCATGGCGGCCGACATCGACGCGGCGTCGCGCGGACACGAGATGTGGTCGTCGGCGGCGGGCCTCTATTCCGCCACCGGAAAGCGCCTGTCGTCGACCAAGCCCAGCATCAACTTCCGGGTCTACTGGGACGGCGATCTGCAGGACGAGCTGCTGGACGGCACGAGGATCTCGAAGTGGAACGGCAACGGCACCACCGGGCTGCTGGATGCCACCGGTTGCGCATCCAACAACGGATCCAAGTCCAACCCGATGCTGGTGGCCGACCTGTTCGGCGACTGGCGCGAAGAGGTGATCTGGCGCACCACCGACAGCCGCGCGATGCGCATCTACACGACGACGACCCCCACGAAACATCGGCTGTACACCCTGATGCACGACCCGGTGTACCGCAACGCGATCGCATGGCAGAACACCGCCTACAACCAGCCGCCGCACCTGGGATTCTGGCTGGGGGCAGGAACCGACAAGGCCCCCGTTCCCGACATCCGCCTGTCGCCCAGCGCCGGAGTCCGGCCCGGCGCGCGAACGATCGCCAAAGGAAGCGCTGTCCAGTGGATCTCGGGTCGCCACGCCCGGCTTCCGCAGGGGCTCCTTCCGGGGGACGAACTGGAAGTCCGGAATCTGTCAGGGCGGATCGTGTCGCGCGGCCGAGCCACGGCTGGCGGAATCGACCTGGCAACCTCGGTGGAGCCGGGCCCGCACCTGATCGTGCCCGTCGATCGCCCTCGCTGACGCCGTCAAGATCCGTCGACCATTTCCATGGCGGCGGAAGCGACCAACCGAACGCCTCGAATTCCAGGCACCGAAGCCACCGCTTCGGCGCTTTTCCCGTTCCGTCCGGAATCCGCGATCCCCTGCCACCGAAACGATCACGGTACGGATTCGCTCGAACCGGACTGCCGCTGCGAAGCCGTTTTGCAGGGGCGCCATCCGATCGCCTCGTTCATCGTTGAATCGGTTTCAACGAATCGAGAACCGGCCTCCCGATACGCGTCGCCCCAAGGTGGTCTCCGGCGATAGGTTCGTATCACCGCCCAATCAACAAAGGAGGGCTCTCGTGAAACGATCGATTCGCATCGCTTGCATCCTGGGACTCGCGCTCGTCGGCGCGTCCTGGTCGCAACAAAGGAACATCGAGGCGCTCGACCGCGGCGTCGTGGCCGTGAAGGTCTCGGGCGGCGTGTTCGTGAGCTGGCGCGTCCTGGGAACCGACGCGGACAAGATCGCCTTCGATGTCTACCGCGGCACCACCAAGGTGAACTCCGCTCCGATCACCGGAGCCACGAACATCGTCGATCCCGCCGGAACCACCGACTCCAAGTATTCCGTGAGAGCCCTGGTCGGCGGCGTGGAGCAGAGCCGATCGAAAGACGCGAACACCTGGGGTTCGCAGGTCCTCAAGATCCCGCTCGAAAGCCCGGGCAGCAGCTATTCGCCCGGCGACGCGAGCGTGGGCGACCTGGACGGCGACGGCGACTGGGATATCGTCCTGAAGTGGGACCCCAGCAACCAGAAGGACAATTCCCAAAGCGGCGTGACCGGCAAGGTCTACCTGGACGGCATCACCCTGGAAGGCAAGCGCCTGTGGCGCATCGACCTGGGGGTGAACATCCGCGCCGGCGCCCACTACACCCAGTTCCTGGTGGGCGACTACGACGGCGACGGCAAGGCCGAAGTCGCCTGCAAGACCGCTCCCGGCACCAAGGACGGCACGGGCAAGTTCATTTCCATGGGCCCTGCCGCCAACGCCGACCACAGCCAGTCGTACGTGAACGGATCGGGATACATCCTGTCCGGACCGGAATATGTCACGATCTTCAACGGCGAGACCGGCAAGGAACTGGGAACACTGAACTACACCCCCCAGCGAGGCACGGTTTCTTCCTGGGGCGACAGCTACGGCAACCGGCTCGATCGCTACTTGGCCACCAACGCCTACCTGGGCGCCAAGGGCCCGCGCGGGCTCAATCCCAGCATGGTGTTCCAGCGCGGCTACTACACCCGCATGGCCATCGCCGCCTACGATTGGGATGGCAAGACGTTCAAGGAACGCTGGTTCTTCGATTCCAACGCGCCCGGCAACGGAGCGGCCGCGGGCCAGGGCAACCACAACCTGACCGCGGGCGACGTCGACGGAGACGGATTCGACGAAATCATCCAAGGAGCGTGCGCCATCGACCACGACGGCAAGTTCATGTATTCCACGCGATTGGGCCACGGCGACGCCATGCACCTGGGCGATCTGGATCCCGACAATCCCGGGCTGGAAGTCTGGGAAGTCCACGAAAATGGCGGCGCCGCCTACGGCTACGAGCTCCACGATGCCCGCACCGGCAAGATCCTGTGGGGAACCAAGACGGGCACCGACAACGGGCGCGGCATGACCGGCGACATCGACGCGTCTTCGCGCGGCCACGAGATGTGGTCGTCCGCGGCGGGACTCTATTCCGCCAAGGGAACGCGCTTGTCGTCGAGCAAGCCCAGCGTCAATTTCAGGGTCTACTGGGATGGCGACCTGCTGGACGAACTCCTGGACGGCAACAAGGTCGACAAGTGGAACGGCAACGGCACCACGCGCGTGATCACTCTGCAGGGATCGGCCTGCAACGGCACCAAGAACACGCCCAACTTCAGCGGCGACATCCTTGGCGACTGGCGCGAGGAGGTGATCCTCCACGACGCGACCAACCTGTACCTGACCACCACCACCACGTCCACGACGCACCGCGTCTACACGCTCGCCCACGATCCGGTCTACCGCCTGGCCATGAGCTGGCAGAACGGTGCCTACAACCAGCCCCCGCATCTGGGGTACTGGCTCGGCGCGGGCGTGGACAAGGCCCCCAAGCCCATCGTCTTCCCTGGACAGGGCGCCGCGATTTCGAACTCCGGCAAAAGCGCATCTATCTCCTTGCGCAGGACGGGAACGAACGTATCCCTGGCTCTTCCCTGGAGCGAGCCTTCGGTGGCCAAGTTCACGACGCTCGACGGGCGCATGATTTCCCGGACGGACATCGCCTCGGGCGGTGCCGTCGAACTGGCGATCCCATCCAACCACCGCGGCGCGATGATCCTTTCGATCCAATCCGCCACTGGGCGAACCGCCAACGCGACGATCTCCGGACTCTGAACCGGCCTCGATTCTCGTCGCTTCCTGCGGCCATCGGCATTTCCCGCCGATGGCCTTTTTCGTGCGTTCCTCTTCCGCGGCGACCTTGGGCTTGGCAACCGTCTTGTGGAACCAGGCGTTGAACTCGTTTCATCGGGATTGCTCCCGGGCCGCGTGAACTCCGTTCGCGATTCCCCGATCTCCGTTAAACTCCACTTGTGGACAGCCTCTACGAAGCCGAAGACTACCGCACCTGGATGCGCGAACGATACGAAGAGCGCAAGCGGATCCAACCGAACTTCTCGTACCGTTTCATGGCGATGCGGCTGGAGATGGACGCGGGCCAGCTGGTCAAGATCCTGCAAGGCAAGCTGCACCTGGTGCCGCAGAAGATCCCGGCGGTCGCCAAGCTGTTCGGACTGGACCCTCGATCCGAACGGTTCCTGGAAGCTCTCGTCCGGTTCAGCAAGGCGACGGGCACCCAGGAGATCTCGCGGCGCTGGGACGAGATCCAATCGCTGCGCGAAGTGCAATCGCGCGAGCTGGAACAGGACCAGTACGAGTTCTATTCCACATGGCTTCCCACCGCCGTCCGCGGCGTGCTGTCCCTGGGCGAACCCGACCAGACCCCCAAGGCGATCGGCAACCGGATCGTGCCGCGCACCGACGCTCCGGAAGTGGAGCGCGCGCTCGAGCTCCTGGAGCGGCTGGGCTTGGCCACGCGCGAACCCGGCGGCGGCTGGACCCTCGCGCACAAGCACATCCGGACCGGCGACCTGTGGCGCCAGAAGACCGTGCGCCAATTCCAGGCCGACACCATGCGGTTGGCCACCGATGCGCTGGAAACGATCCCCGCCAAGCGCAGGGACATCTCCACGCTCACGCTCACGCTCGCGGAAAAGGATCTTCCTCTCCTGAAGGAACGCGTCGCCGAATTCCGCCGCGACCTCGTGCGCCTCGCCGAAGAAAGCGACCCGGCGGATTCCGTCTACCAGGTGAACGTGCAGGTGTTCCCCATGACGTCGGAAACCTCCCGCGCCCGACGCAAGGGAGGCGCGACATGAACCGCGCCTCGATCCTTCTGCTTCTCGCGACCGCCTGGTTCGCCGCCTGCGATACCGAACGGGTCGCGGGAGGATCCACCTCCGAAACCTCCAACGGGATCGCCGTGCGCGTCTTCGCACCGGACGGAAAACCCGCGGCGCGCGTCCTGGTCAAGGTGCGCCCCGAGGAATACCTCGCCTCCGAAGCACCCGCGAGCCAGGATCCGGCCCACGGCATCATCGACCTGCGCACGGACGACAGCGGCATGGCGAGATTGCCCGCCCGCATGGTCCGAGGCAGGGTCGAGGCGATCGGAGCCACCAGCGGCGCGCAAGGCTCTCTGGATACCGCCAAGACCCGATTGGACCTCCATCTGGCCGCGCCTTCCATGCTGGGAGGCAAGGTGAAGCTCCGCTCCACGGACTTCCCGGCCAAGATCCAGGCACGCGGCTTGGAACACGAGACTTGGTCCGACCACGAGGGGAACTTCGTCCTCAAAGACCTCCCCGCCGGTCCTGTCAGCATCCGGGCCTGGATCCCCCGACGCAACGCCTCGGCGTCGACTCGCGCCTCGCTCCCTCCCGGGAGCCAACTGAGCGCCGCGCTGCTGGAACCGAAAGAAGAACCCCAATCGGGTTGGACGGACTCCCTCGATTTCTTCCTGGACACCCGCGACGGACTCATCGATTCGGAAGTGGACCTCGCGCCGCTGCAACTCCAGTTGGACGGCGACGACTTCCCCGATTCGGCCAAGCACGACGGATCCGATCTGCGCCTGGTCGACCCGACCGGCAAAGCGGTTCCGTTCTTCGTGTCGCGATGGTCTCCGGCCACCCGGCAGGGCAGAATCTGGTTCCTCGCCAGCTCCATCCTGCCTTCCGACACCACCCGACGGTTCCGGCTGCGATGGGGCAAGACCGATGCCGATCCCGCATCCGACCCATGGACGGTCTTCGATGCCTCCCTGGGTTGGGGCGGCGTCTGGAACCTCTCGAGAACCTACCTGGACGACCAGGGCCGCAGTCGAGTCGTCGACGCGAGCGGCTGGTCGAACGACGGCGTGCTCACCGGCGCTCCCGAGGTCGATCCCGTCCAAGGCATGCGGTTCACCCGATCGGGGCAGGACGGATTGTCCATGTCGGGCTCGAGGACGAATCTTTCCTCCGACTTCACCGTGCTCCTCCTGGCGAAGCCGGAAGCTCGCGGCGCCATCCTGCTGGGGCGCGGGGATTCGAGCTGGGACCACGGCAAGAAATGGTTCACGCTCCAGGAACGCGGCTCCAGCCGGCGCCTACTGGGATGGTATCCCACCTTCATGGGGTGGACCGACACCTCGTACAACGTCTATTCCGTCTCCGAAACCAAGGTCGACTCCGGAGCCTGGACGTTCCTGGCGGCACGGCGTTCGACCGACGGGGACGGGGCCGTGGAATGGTTCGTCGACGGATCCAAGACCGCGACCAAGCTGGCCGGAGGCACCGATTTCGAAGTCGATCGGGCCAGGGACAGCCTGCACGTGGGATTCCGCCACGGATCCAACAGCCGGTTCGTCGGTTCGATGGCCGAAATCTGGATCCTGAACCGCCCCATGTCGGACGACTGGATCCGCCTCCAGGCGGCATGCCGGATTCCCGGCGGCCCGTTGGTCAAGATTCGTCGGTGACGCCATCATTCCCCCGGGACCGCTCCGGGGCGCCCGTCTGGAATTCCCGCGCGGTTCCCGGTTGCCACCCCGCCCTTGCGGGTCGTATCCTTGACGTCTCGGAACCTCGCATCGGATTCTCCGACGCGATTTGACGGTTTCCGGCAACGAAGGAACGATGACCGCAGCGAACCATCACGAACCATGCCGCGTGGTCTGCGCCGGCGACTGGCTCACCTCCCACCGCCGGGGAGCCACCGAAGCGCTGGAACGGCTGTGCCGGATCGACGAGCCCGAACTCCCCTGGAGATTCTGGCATCTGGGCGATCCGTCCACCTCGGCCGCCGACTTCCTGCAGGAAGCCGTTTGGAAGGCCGTGGGCCTCGGAGCCGGACGGCTGATCCTTTCGCTGGGCGGCTTCGAATCCGGCCGCGATCCGTTCGACCCCCAAGCCACCGCCGACGGAATCCGGCGTTGCATGAAACTGCTCGCCGACAAGGGGCCTCGCCACCTCCACTTGATCCTCCCCTGCCCCGCGCTTTGCACCATGGACAAGCGCCCCGCGGTCGAATCCTTGCGCGGGATGCTCTCCGAACCGGCCGAACGCTGGCGGATCGTGGACATCCAGCCGCGCGCCAACGCGTTCCTGGAAGCACAGGCCCGGCATCCCGATCTCGCCGCCGCGCTGGTGGAGGATTCCGAAACCGGACCCGGCCTGACAGGACTCGGCGCCTTGCTGGTGGCCGACGAGCTTCGCAAAGCCCTGTCCCCGGAATGAAACCGACGGTCCGAATCCACGCCGTACTGGGTTCGGCCCGCTCCCTGGAGCCCACCATCCGCCCTCGCAATCCGGGCCTGCACCTTCCGGGAGGCACGACCGCGACGCGGTGGCTCTCGCAAGGCGCCTCGCGATCGCAGGGCTGGCCGCTGGCGGTGGAAGGCGCCCTCAACGAAGGCGCCCCATGGGCCAAGCATTGCGTCCTGAACCTGGCGCACCCCGGCATCGGGATCGAGATCCTCACCGACGAGCTGCACCCCGAATACCAGAACGGCCTGCCGTGGATCCTGGCGGTGATGGGCGACGTCACGGCGCAGTTGTCGACCCTGGGAGCGCGCGCCATCCCCGGCTGGGTGCTTCTCGATCTGGACGGGCATCCCGACACGCAGCGCGTCCGCAAGATCCAATCCTGGTGCATGCGCCAAGGATTGGACCTGGCGCTGGTCGGGCAATCCGCCGCACCGCCACCTCACCTGACCGTGCTGCCCTACCAGCCGCTTTCCGTCGTGCACGACGTGTCTGCGTTCCTGTGCGCCATGGAGCACAAGCTGTAGCGTCGCTCGGAGCGCGAAGCGACCGCCGGAGATTTACCGCAGCTCCTCGGCGATCCGGCGGGCGGCCATCCAGCGGAAGGCCAGCACGGAATAGAGCTGCACCAAGTCGGCGCCCGAATCCAGCAGGTCGGATGCCTGGGAACCCGTCTCCACGCCGCCGCAACCCACGAGCGACAGCCCCGTCTTGAGCGACGCGGCCCGACGGATTCCGTCCAGCGTGCGCGGGAACAGCGGATGCCCCGAAAGCCCGCCCAGCAGACCGGGGCGCCCCAGCTCGGGCAGCTCGGGCAGCGGCTCGCCCATGGGCCAGGTGCCGTGCGCGGCGGGCCAGGTGTTGAACAGGATCACGCCGGTGAGTCCGGCCTCGCGCACGTTGTCCAGCGCGGTCGCGAACGATTCGTCGGCGAGGTCCGGCGAAAGCTTGACCCACAGCGGCTTGCGGACCTCCTGGCGCTCCCGGAACGCCGACACCTCGCCCAGCAGCCGACGGATCCTGTCCCAGGCCCGGTCCAGGCGCTCGTGGCCGGTGTTGGGGCACGACAGGTTCAGCTCGATGTAGTCGGATTCCGGGTAGGCGGCCGCCAGGCAGGCCAGCACGTTGGCGTCGGGCGATTCGTCGGGCAGGAGGTCGGGGTCTTCGGCCACGGAGACCCCCACGAGCAGACGTTCGGACTCGATCGCGAATCGTTCCGAAGCGATGCGGCGCACCAGGGTCTCGATCCCGGGGTTGTTCAAGCCCATGGCGTTCTGTATGGCCCGGGATTCTTCCACCGTGCGCACGCGCGGGTGCAGCGGATTCCCTTTGCGAGGCCGCAGCGTGGCGGTCCCCACCGTGACGGCCCCGAACCCGAACGACGCGAACGCGGAAAGGCATCGCGCCTGCTTGGCGGCGCCCGCGGCCAGCACGAGCGGCGTGCGCAGCTCCATAGGACAGGATCCGTCGGCAAACCGGACCTTGCGCGAGGCCGTGCGCGGCGCCTGCCACGGAGCCAGGTATTGCATGGCGCGCGCCAGCGGCGCCATGGACTCGTGGCGGAATTCGGCGGAAGGGATGTTCTCGCGCAGGAGCGCGAGGAACTTGTCGGCGACGGTGGTCTGGTAGGTGGTGTTCATTTTCCGATGCAAAAAGAAGAAAACACCGCGTCCAGGATCTGGTCGGGCGCGACTTCCCCCACCAGTTCTTCCAGCGCCAAACGCGCCTGGCGGGCTTCCCAGGCCGCGATTTCCACCGCTCCGTCCAGGATGGCCCGCTTGGCGGCCTCCAGCGA
>JAKPQQ010000199.1 GCA_029557215.1 Fibrobacterota bacterium
AAAGGGCGCGAGCACCTGGACAGGTTCCGGATCGAGCGCGCCGCCCACATGGTCTACCGCACCAACAACCGCTGGTTCGATTCGCTCGCCCCCCACGAACGCCCCGCGGCCACCTTCGCGAGGCTGGAAAGCCCCTGGGGCGAATCCTACGTGTGGTGGGAAGGCAAGCAGATGCTGTTCCTGTCCGACCACCTGGACGAACCGCTTTCCGACATCTGGACCGACATCAGCACCATCAACCTGGGGCGCGAAGGCGACACCAGCCTTCGCAGCGGCAAGAAGCCCGAGGCCTTGGTCGAACGCATCCTGGAACTCTGCACCGCCCCCGGCGACCTGGTCCTGGATCCGTTCTGCGGATCCGGAACCGTGGGGGCGGTATCGCACAAGCTCGGGCGCGACTGGATTTCCATCGAGCTGGATCCCGAAATCGCCGCCCGGGCCAGACACCGCCTGGAACGGGTGGTGGCCGGCACCGATCCCACTGGAATCACGGGCCTCCGCGGCTGGAAGGGGGGCGGCTCCCTGGAGGTCCACGGGGTTCCGTGAAGGATATCGTCGGCAGGGGCTTGTCCGGTTTCGCATCTTTGCAGACCATGTCCATCCTGTCGAACCTGTCAGGCGCCTTCCACATCCTTTTTGGATTCCTCGTTTTCTGGATCCTGCAAGGATGGGGCGTCGCCGACGAAGTCCTTTCTCCCGACACGCCCCACCCGCGCCAACCCGGACGGTTCTCGTTCGTGGCCGGCCAAGGCGTCGCGCTTCTGGCGCAATCCAGCCTGGCTTTGCTGTGCGCCCACGCCTTGAGTCCGATCATCGACATGCACTCGCTCGTGTTCCTGCCCATGGGGTTCGCGGGAGCCATCTACCTGGTGGAATTCGTTTCGATCGCGTCCAACCACACGCTGCCCGGCGAACGTCGCCCCATCGAATTCCTCTCGTTCGCGTCGGGCCGCGACCTGATCCTGCGCCATGCCTCCGGACTGTTTTTGGCCATGGGGCTTCTGGCCACCGTCCAAGGCACCCGCGCCGCGGCCTTGCAGGCCAGCGGAGCCGTGTTCGGTTGGGGCGCCACCGTGATGTTCTGGGAGTCGGGGCTGCGCCGCTCGTTCGCGCACCGCCTGCGGTGGGTGCTGGCCCCCTTGTCGCTGCTCATCGGGCTGCTTCTGGTGCACCGGGCTTGGAGCCACTTCTGAGCACCGGCGTGTGCATGGTCTACATCCCCTGTCCCGACGAATCCTGCGCCCGGGACATCGGACGGAAACTGGTCGAGCAGGGGTTGGCCGCGTGCGCCAACGTGGTCCCCAAGATGACGTCCATCTACCGTTGGGAAGGACGCCTGGAGGAAGACAAGGAAGCCCTGCTGCTCTTGAAGACCGTGGAAGACAACCTCAAGGAGCTGCAGGAAAAGGTGAAGGGGATCCATCCCTACCGCCTGCCCGCCATCGTGGCCTACCCCGCGACGGGAGGACTTCCGGAATACCTGGACTGGGTGAAAAAAGGATCGAGGCCGCGCTGGTCTTAGAGTGGTACATTCGAACCCGAGATGTCCTTCGACGAATGGAAATACCTCGAAGCGAAACTGGAAGCTCTCACGCTGTCCAGCGCGGGATTCATGGTCCTGCTGCGCGTTCCCGGCGCCCACAAGGCGCTGCCCATCTTCATCGGGGCTCCCGAAGCCCATTCCATCGCGCAGGCGATGGGCGACGGAAGCTTCCCCAGGCCGCTGACCCACGACCTGTTCAAGTCCACCCTGGATGAACTCGGCGCGGAAGTCGTCCGCATCGTCATCACGGACCAGCAGGAAGGCACGTTCTTCGCTCGTCTGCACATCGCGCGCGACGGCGATGAATACGAATTCGACTCCCGCCCCTCGGACGCGATCAACATGGCCTTGAGATCCAAGGCGCCCATGTACATCGACCAGGAGCTGTGGGAATCGGCCGCGGTCCCCTTCGAACAGCAGAATCCCGAAGACGAGGAGACCGTCCGCCACGACGCGATCGAACAGACGCAGAAGCGCCTGGCCAAGGCCCTGGAAGCCGAACAGTACGAGGAAGCCGCCAAGCTGCGCGACGAGCTGCGCAAGCTTCAACAAGGCGGCAACTGAGGTTCGCGGGAGCGGGCGCGGTCTCGCCGCCGCTCACCTCGACGTCCCGACGCGGACGCCATCGGATCGCGGCGCCTTCGACCGCATCCCGCTCGCACGAACCTCGTCGGAATCAATGCGCGTCGAGCGGAACGCTCCTGACTATTTTCGTGGGTTATGCCCAAAGGCCAATCCACGAAGTCCCCCGCGAAGTCCGATCGCAAGCGCCTCCGCATCGCCTACGAAGGCCAGCCTGGCGCCTACTCGGAAATGGCGATCCGCCAGCTCTATGGAAAAAAGGCCGATGCGGTGGGAATGTCCGACTTCCCCACGGTCCACCAGGCCTTGCGCTCGGGCGAAGTCGACCTGGCCGCGCTCCCGGTGGAAAACACCCTGGCCGGCACCGCCAACCTGCACGACAACTGGGACGTCCTGGCGCAGGAAGGATTCCACGCGGTGTCGGAAACCGTCGTCCACGTCCACCACTGCCTGATGGCGATGCCCGGAACCAGGATTTCGGACATCAAGGAAGTGCTCGTGCATCCGCAACCCATCATCCAGTGCCGCGAACACCTGAAGCGGCTGGTCCCCAAGGCCACGATCACCAAGGGCGACACCGCCGCGTCGGCTCGACAGATTTCGCAATCGCGCGCCAAGGGCGTCGGAGTGATCGCATCGCGCCTGGCGGCGGAAACCTACGGTCTGGAGATCCTCCACGAGGGGATGGAAGACAACCCCTGCAACTACACTCGCTTCCTGATGGCCGCGCGCGAGCCCGTGGAACCGCGCAAAGGCACCGCCTGCAAGACCAGCCTGGCCTTCACGCTCGACCACGCCGGCCCCGGCAGCCTGTTCCGCGCGCTGGGCGTCTTCGCGCTGCGCGACATCGACCTGGCGCGCATCGAATCGCGCCCGCTGCACGGCGCGGCCTGGCGCTACCGCTTCTTCATCGACATCCGCCGCACGGCCGGAGACCCCAAGGTCGATCGCGCCCTGGAACACCTGTCGGAAATGGTCGCCGAACTCTCGGTGATCGGCACCTACCCGGCATGGCCGGAATCCTGACTTCCCAGAAAGACAAAAAATGACTCGCTCCGACAACCGTTCCGTCGAATCCCTCCGCCCCTTTTCCCTGGAACTCGGGTTCGTCTCGCAGGCCGAGGGATCCGTCCTGGTCACCGCCGGGAAGACCCGCGTGCTTTGCAACGCGAGCATCGACAAGGACGTGCCCCGATGGCTCAAGGGCCAGGGCAAGGGTTGGGTGACGGCCGAATACGCGCTGATGCCCCGCTCCACCAACACCCGCGTGGACCGCGAACGCAAGGGCCCGTCGGGACGCACCCAGGAGATCCAGCGCCTGGTGGGACGTTCGCTTCGCGCCTGCACCGACCTCGTGGCGCTGGGCGAACGGCAGATCATCGTGGACTGCGACGTGATCGAGGCCGACGGCGGAACCCGCACCGCGTCCATCACCGGAGCCTTCGTGTCGCTGGCGCTGGCGCTGCGCAAACTCAAGGCGGAGCAGGGAATCGACCGACAGATCCTGACCGGATGGCTTTCCGCCGTGTCCGTGGGCGTGGTCGAAGGAGCACCCATGCTGGACCTGTGCTACGAGGAAGACTCCAAGGCCGGCACCGACATGAACGTGGTCGCCTTCGAGGACGGACGCCTGGTGGAAGTGCAGGGCACGGCCGAGCACGGCGCCTACTCCCGCGCCGAACTCGACCGGATGCTCGACCTGTCGCTGGCGGGAATCCAAACCCTCTGCGGATTCCAGAAAACGGCGCTGGGCGGCATTCTCCCCTGATTCGTTTCCTTCTCGACTCATCGAAAAGGCGACTTGCTCGGGATCTTGGAAGACCGGGTTTCCAAAGGCGCATCCTGGGAATCCCGGATCGAGTGAATAGATTCTGTCCATGTCATTAACGGATTCCTCCGGAGTTTCCTCCGGCTACGTGCGCCACCCAAAGGACACCCAGACGCTTCTGGCCAACTCGGGTGCCGAACGGATCCTGACCGACCTGTCGTTTCGCTTCGCGAATCTGCCTTCGGTCCGGCGAGCGCTCCTGGTGGGGCCCCGCGCCCGCGGGGAACACGACGACCGTTCCGACGTCAGCGTGGCGCTCTCGATGCCCGACACGACGGATTCCGACTGGTCGCGCATCCAGTCGATGGTTTCGGAAAGCCCCACCCTCCTGCGGATCAACCTGATCCACCTGGAATCCTGCACGCTGGAACAGCGCCTGCAGGCCGAATCCGAAGGGCTCCTGTTCTACCACCCTTGGGGCCAACCCTGGGAGCAGTTCAGGAACTCGCTGGATCGCCTGGGAGAGATCCTGATCGAAGACATGAACGTTCCGGGATCGCGCGACGGGCTCCTGTTCCGGTTCGCCCGCACGGTGGATCTCTTCCACAAGCTGCTGCGCATCCTCTTGGCCGCTCGCGGATTCCAGGAACGCGGCCTCAAGGATTCGCTCACCCTGGCCTACCAGCAGCGCTGGATCGCCGACGAGGACCAGTGGCTCTCGCTCCTGCAGGCCAAATTCTGGGTGGAGCGCGCCTACGACGAATCCCGCATCGCGCCGCTGGTGGACAAGATCCCCCGCCACTACGCCCTGCTGCGCGGCGCCGCCGGAATGCTCCGGGACCTGTTCGGACTGGATTGAATCGGCAAATCATCAGGGCGCCGGTTCGGGTGCTGCTCGGCCCGCATTTTCCTACGCACGGGCGATTCATGACTGGCACCTAAAGGTGCTCCGCCTGCTTTGTGCCTGCCGTAGCGGCCGCCCCTACGCGGGCCTCATCGGGCTTCCTCGGCGGTACGGACGTGATCGTGTAGGGTTCCGCCTGCGGGATCCCGCCGCCTATTGGCGCGACGCCCCCGGGCGCGATCCGTAATCCCAGTGCGCATGCACTTCGCGCAACGGCAAAGCGGTGAATCGGCGTGTCCGACAGCCGCTGATCAGCCTTTCCCCTTAATGCAGTTTTCCTTGTAAACTGAGCGTAACACACTCAGATTTCAAGGAACTTTGTCAGGCGAAACACTCGCTCAGAGTTCACGTTGGACTGCACATATGTGCACGTAGATGAAATTCTGGTAGATTGTCGGGAATGGAGCTGAACCTCAAGATCCAACCGCTGGAACGGCCGTTCGAACTCGTTTCCGACTACGCTCCGGCGGGCGACCAGCCGCAGGCGATCGAAAAGGCCGTGGCCACCTTCCGCGAAGGCGGCAAGGACGTGGTGCTGCTGGGCGTGACGGGATCCGGCAAGACCTTCACCATGGCCTGCATCGCCAAGGAGCTGGGTTGGCCCGTGCTGGTGCTTTCCCACAACAAGACGCTCGCGGCCCAGCTCTACCAGGAATTCAAGGAGTTCTTCCCCAAGAACGCGGTGGAATACTTCGTGAGCTACTACGACTACTACCAGCCCGAAGCGTACCTGCCCACCACCGACGTCTACATCGAGAAGGACGCCTCGATCAACCAGGAGATCGAGAAGCTGCGGCTGCGCGCCACCACCTCGCTCCTGACGCGCAAGGACATCGTGGTCGTCAGCACCGTCAGCTGCATCTACGGCCTGGGGTCGCCGCAAGCCTACCTGGAGAAGGTGGTGGAGCTCAAACCCGGACAGAATCTGGAGCGCGACGACTTCCTGCGCGCCCTGGTGGACATGCAGTACAGCCGCAACGACATCGACCTCAAGCGCGCCACCTTCCGGGTTCGCGGCGACGTGGTCGAGGTGTGGCCCGCCTACGACGACCGCGTGGTGCGCGTGGAGTTCCTGGGCGACGAGATCGAACGGATCCGGATCGTGGATTCGCTCACCGGCGACACCATCGACGAACCGCCCACCGCGGCCATCTTCCCGGCCCGCCACTACCAGACCGGCGACGCGGGAATGGAAGCCGCCATCCAGCGGATCAAGGACGAGCTGGACGAACGGCTCAAGGAGCTGTCGCGCGAAGGCAAGCTGCTGGAATACGAACGCCTGAAGAGCCGCGTGAACTACGACCTGGAGATGCTGACGGAAACCGGCTACTGCTCGGGGATCGAGAACTACTCGCGACTCATGGAAGACCGCCCCAAGGGCTCGCCGCCCAGTACCTTGCTGGATTTCTTTCCAAAACCCTTCCTTTTGATCCTGGACGAGAGCCACGTCACGGTGCCCCAGATCGGGGGCATGAGCGAAGGCGACCGCTCGCGCAAGACGACGCTGGTCGAACACGGATTCCGCCTTCCCAGCGCCATCGACAACCGGCCGCTTCGCTGGCACGAATTCGAAGACCGCATGCCGGCGACGCTGTTCGTGTCGGCCACCCCCGCCGCCTACGAGATGCGTCGCACCGGCGGCGAGATCGTGGAGCTGGTGGTGCGCCCCACGGGCCTGTTGGACCCCGAGATCGAAGTGCGTCCCGTGAAGGGGCAGATCGACGACCTGCTGGAGGAGATCCGCAAGCGACGCGCCGTCAAGGAACGCGTGCTGGTGACCACCCTCACCAAGCGCATGGCCGAAGATCTCACCGACTACCTGCAGAAGGCGGGGATCCCGGTGCGCTACATGCACAGCGAAGTGCATACGCTGGAACGATCGGAGATCATCCGCGGCCTGCGCTCCGGCGAGTTCGACGTGCTGGTGGGGATCAACCTGCTGCGCGAAGGCCTGGACCTTCCCGAAGTCAGCCTGGTGGCGATCCTGGACGCCGACAAGGAAGGATTCCTGCGAAGCACGACCTCGCTGATCCAGACCGCCGGGCGTGCCAGCCGCAACATCAACGGTCGCGTGATCTTCTACGCCGACAAGATCACCGACTCCATGAAGAACTGCATGGACGAGACCGCGCGGCGGCGCATCCACCAGAAAGCCTTCAACGAGGAGCACGGGATCGTGCCGATGCAGGTCAACCGCAAGATCCACGAGCGGTTGGCCTTGGCGCCGGATCCCGTCGACGAGATGCTGGAGGCCCGCGAAGAGAGTTCGCAGCGCGGCCGCGGCAAAGGGGGATCCTCCCCGAAGAAGGCCGGCAAAATGGGCAAGTCGTCGGCCAAGTTCGCCGTCAACGCGGCGGGTGGCCGCGACGGCGACGCCTGGGACGATTTCCGCGAACTGGAAAAGCGCATGAAGCAGGCCGCCGCCGAACTGGATTTCGAGCGCGCCGCCAAGCTGCGCGACCGGGTGCGGGAGCTGGTGGGCTCCTAGCGCCCCCTCGCCAGGGAGTCATCCGATATCCAAGCCCGGACCCCGCGCGCGAGCCGTCGCGCGAACTCGGCGCGGCCCGAATCCGAATCCAGCACCAGTTCTTCCTCCCGGTTCAAGGCCACGCCGCACTCCACCAGGATCGCGGGCATTTGGGCCGACACCAGCACGGCCAGGTTGTTCCTGTACACGCCCAAGGCACTGTCGAGTATTTCGCGTCCCAACGCGCGCTCCTCGGGGCGGGCGTGGTGCAGGTTGGGACGGCGTCCTCCCTCCACGAGGCTTCGGCCGATCGAACGCGCCAAGGCCAGCGCGGCGGGATACCCCACCGTGCTGTCGTGGACCCACAGGCTGAACCCCGACACCGTGTCGCAATGCAGGCGCTCGACGCCCTGGTAGGTCCAGCGGGACGCCACGGACGAATCCACCGCGTCGTGGTGGATGGACAGGAACAGGTCGGCCCCCTGCTCCAGGGCCTTGCGGGGGCGGCTGCGCAGATCCCTCTCGGTGCCGTCCTCGTTGTGCACGATCGCCTCCACACCGGCGGAATCGCGCAAGGCCCGCGCGATCGCCTTCGCGGCCTTCCGGTTGAGCACGAACTCGTCGACCCCGCGGGCGCTGACCATGCCCTGCCCCTTGATCGGCGCCGAATCGCCGCGCGAAAAATGCCCGACGTCGAGCACCACCCGCAATGGACGATTCCTGTCCAGGACCCGCCCGCCATCGCGGGTCGCGGAACAGCTCCCGAGCAGCGCCGCCACCGCGACCGCGGACGCGGATTTCGCCATCCAACCCAATTGCCGACCTCCCGACGCGAAGCATCGTCGAACCGAAAAATGTCAAGTTTCCCAAAGCTAGCTGGATCCCGTTCCTGGGATCGGGAATGGCGGACCCCGTTCGCCGGGACCGAAACAGGGTATCTTTTCCCGCACTCGTGAAAACCGCCATCGACCTCGTGCTGGGGCGCCCTCGGGTGGCCCTCGCTCCTTCCCGCCTCCTGGCCGGCGAAGTGACCACGCCCTACGGCAACGCCCCCACCGACGATGTCGTCGCCGCCGCCTGGCGCTCCGAGGCCGGCGACCGCGATTGCCCCCCTTGGATGATCCTGGGACGCGAAGACGCCCCCTCGGGCACCATCTGGAGGTTCGCCTGGTGCCCGCCGACCTCGGCGATGCCCGAACACGCGGAAATCGTCCTGCCCGAGGCGTTGTGGGCGCTCGAGCTCCTCAACGACATGGACTCGCCTCCCGGTTGGCATCTGCGCGCGCTGGAATCGCCATCGGGCACCTGGGTCGGAATCTGGCACGGCTCGCGTTGCGACCACCTGCAGTTCCCCGGCAAGGATCGCCAGCAAGCCCTGGAACGGGGACGCTCGGGCCTTGCCAAACGCGGCATCCAGAATCCCCAGGCGCTGGACGCCTCGTGGATCGCTCCGAACGCGGCACGCCTTTCCGAGATGGCCGACGCCAGCCCCGAATCGGATCTCGTGGAGATCAAGGAATCCATCCGGCGCCAGGAGCGAAGATCGGTGGCCGCATCCGTCGCGCGCACCGCCGCCGTGGTCGCCGCGCTCGCATTGGTGAGCGGCCTGTTGGGTGCATTCCAGGGTTGGCACGCCTACCGACGCTCGGCGGAAGAGTCCCGGCTCGAAGCCGTGAAACCGCTGGTCGACGGAGCCGCCGAACTGGCCCGGCATCGCGAACGCGACCTGGCATCGCTGCGCTCGTTCCGCGACGCCCTCGAACCCGGACACGCCGCGGATCGCGTCGTCGCCGGAATCGCTTCGGCGCTCCCCGCCGGATCCCGTCTGCAGACCCTGGCGCTCGAACAGACGAGCACAGGGTGGCGGCTGCGCACCGAAGCCCGCTTGCCGGACTGGGGCTCCATCCAGCCGTTGTCGCAGGGTTTGCGGCAGGTCGCGGGCGTCACCAAGGTGACCGTCGCCAACCAATCCAGGCAGGCCGACGCGGTCTCGGCGATCCTCGAACTCGAAGGGACCTGGCCATGATCGTCCCCGCCTCGAGGATCGCATCCACGCTGCGCGACGTCGCGCCCTGGCTGGTGGCGGCGCTGGGATTGCAGGTCGGGCTCCATGTCGTGTGGCCGCGCCAGGTCGCCTCGGCGCTGACCGATAGCGCCCGCGCGCAGACGCTGCGGCACGTGGTCCCCGACGAACGCGCGCTCCGCGCCAAGGTGGACTCGCTTCGCGCGGACTCCTCGCGGATCGCGTCGCGTCTCGAGTTGGCCAGATCCCGTCAGATCTCGGGATCCGACCCCGCGGCGCTCCTGGCCACGCGGATCGTTCCGCTCCTGGGCGACCAGGGCTGGAAGCTCGATCGCGTGAAGGCGGAATCGAACGGCGGCTACGCGATCCTCGACCTTGGCGCGTCGGCGGATTTCACCCAGGCGCTGCGAGGCCTGCGCGAAATCGTCCAACAACCGCTTTCGGTCAAGATCCGTCGCCTGGCGATGCGTCCCGGCCCGTCGGGAAGGCTTTCGGTGGATCTCCAGGTCGCCGTTCCCGCGAGGGAAGCGCCATGAAGCCCTGGATCACGGGTGTCGCCGCGGTGGTGGCCGTCTTCGCGCTCTACCCGAGCGACAAACCGCTTTCCGAAACGTGGAGCAGGGCCGTGGAGATCCACGCCTCGTCCGGGTCCACATCCGACTCGGCAACGCCGCTGGACTCGTCCCTGCTTTCCGGAACCTTCGCGCCACCGGCCGACTCGCTGGCGATCCCGGCGGATCCGTTCGGCCTCCCTCCCGGACCGGTCGCCACGCCTCGTCGCGGCACGTCGTCCCGCACGGGTGCGCATCCGCCCCCGCGCCCCTGGCGAGCCACGGGTCGCGTGGGAGAGCTGGCCGCCGTGTTGACCTCCAACGACGGACGGATCCTGGTCGTCAAGAGCGGATCGTCGGTGGACAGCGCGACGGTGGTTTCCATCGGGAACGATGGCGTGGTCCTGGAAGACCGCGCCGGCCGATTCGTCCTCGCCATTCCATGAACGCCTCGCGGGACCGCGAGATGCCAAGCCTTCGTCGCGGGAGCGCCATGCCCATGGTGCTGGCCGGAATGGCGGTCGCGATCGGTCTGGCGACCCTCGCCTGGAACCGTTCCTGGTCGCGTCGCACCACGTCGGCCCACGCCGACCTCGCCTGGCAGGCCCAACTGCTGGCGGAATCCGGCACGGCCTGCGCCTTGCAGGAGGCCATGGCGCGAGCCGGCTCCCCTCCGGCGCAGACACCGCAGACCCCTCCGAACTCCACCGCCCCGCAACCCGCGCAGAAGCCCATCGTGACGATCCGCGACACGACCGACACCGCCTGCGTCTTCCATCGCGGTGCGCCCGGCGAAATGTCCTGGGACCAACCCGCGGGAACCCAGCTTCTGACCATCCGGGCGACAGGAACCGTCCTGGAGTCCGGAGAACCGCTCGAGACGACCATGCGGTCCACCTGGGGAGGAAATCCGCCCGTCGACCCGTTCTCGCCGGCGATTTCGCTCTGGGATCGCAACGGAACTTCGCTCAACTTGACGGGAACCGTCCAAGGACAGGTCCGGGTCAACTTCGCGACCGCCCCTCCCGGAACGATCAAGCACAAGACGGGCGGGATCGACCAGTTCGTGCCCACTTCCATCGCATCCGACACGGCCGTGGCCGTGGCGAGAATGAACGAAGCCTTCCGATCGACCGAGGCATCCTGGAACGGATGCACGTTCACGCCCGAGCGGCCTCCCGATCCGGACAAGGACTCCCTGATCTGCACCGGCGAGGGCGCCACGACCGTGTTCGACGCGCCTTGGGCGGGCGATCCGTGGGACGCGGGAAGGTCGCGGATCCTCTTCGCCGAGGGCCGGCTGGAGCTTCGCGGCAAGCTCCGCCTGCGCGGATGGACGATCTATTCCCAGGGAACGGTGGTGATCCAGGACGACGCGGAGGTCTCGAACACCAGCATCTTCGCCGCCGGCGGAGTCCGGATCAGGGATCGCGCGTCGTTTTCCGGTCAAATCCTGTCGGCGGGGACCGTTTCGCTCACCGAGGACGCGAGGATCGCCGCTCCTTCGTTCGTGGCCTGCTGGCCGGGCAAGGGGCGCGACAGCGTGCCGCAGTTCGTGCTGTCGAACCAGGCCAGGGCCGAAGCCTACGTGGTCGCCCTAGGCGCGAACGCCCGGATCGGGATCTCGCGCGGAGCGCGGCTGCGGGGCGTGGCGGTCTCGGGCAGCTCGCTGCGCAACGAAGGCCGCATCGAGGGACTCGCCGTGTCCGTGAGGCTGGATTGCGGCCATGGGGAAGACAACTGCTCCAACGGCAGCTTCCTGCGCGACCGCCTGCCGGTCGATTTCGCGTTCCCGCTTGGGCTTCCCGGGAGCAGCGGCTACCGATTGGTGTCGTGGAGCACGGGCGAATGAACCGCCGAGGCTACACCCTCGTGGAAGTACTCATGGCGCTGGTCATCCTGTCCATCCTGGCCGTACCCCTCGCCTACATCCTGGTGCAAAGCGGCGAAGGGTCGAGCCGCGCCCGCTCGCTCGACGACGCCCTGGACCTGGTCCGCGAAGACTGGACCCTCTGCCGCTCGACAAGATCCGACAGCCTGCGCGACACGACCTGGGACCGGCGCATGGCGTCCGGCCAGTGGCGCGTGGTGCGCGACGTGTTCGATTCGTCCGATCGCGCCGCAGCGGGTCTGGCCACCATCCACGCCGGCAAGATCGGCCTGCACCCTCCCGTGGAGATCGCCTCGTGCGCCACGCTTCGCGACGGCGACGACTGGGACACCGTGCGATGCTTCAAGTGGCTGCGTCCACGCTGGAGCGGCAAGTGACCCCCCGTACCGGAATCCGTCGCGGCGTCACGCTGGTCGAACTCATGGTCGCCATGACCATCACCGGGCTCGTGGCCACGTTCGTCGCGGGCTGGATCGTCCATTCGGCCAAACAATCGGCGGCGTCGCAGCAACGGGACGACCGGGAACAGGAATTGTCGCTGTTGCGCAGCGAGCTGTTCCAGGACGGGATCCGCGGACGCACCCTGGAGATCGGCCGCAAATCGTGGAAGATCGCGCGCGGCGGAACCGGCGGCGAACCCGACACCGTGGAATGGCGGATCGATCCACCGCGTCTTTCGCGCGGGACGACCACGCGGCTGGGAAGCGACACGCTTCTGGAAGGCTCGATCGAACCCAAGGCGACCGGTCTGGACCCCAACTGGGATCTGTGGACGCAGGTGGATCGCAACTTCGACGGGCTCGTGGATCCCGAACACGTTTCCCAGCTGGTCCGGTTCGAACTGAGGTTGGTGGTGCGCCGGCACGCGACCCCGGCGCGCCGTTCCACCACCGACACCCTCCTGATCCAGGTCCCGCTGCAGGGCCCGGGCTGAGCGCCCGTCGGCTCCGGTTCTATATTCGGTCGCGAACCTGACTGTTTCCTTGCGCGGCGCGAACGCCGCGACCGAGCGACCGGAGCCAAGACCGATGCCCAATCCATTCTACGTCACCACGCCCATCTACTACGTCAACGACGTTCCCCACATCGGGCACGCCTACACGTCGGTGCTGGGCGACGTCCTTTCCCGCTGGCACCGGCTGGTGGGCGACGAGGTCTATTTCCTGACCGGCACGGACGAGCACGGACAGAAGGTGCAGGAAGCCGCCGCCAAGGCCGGACGCACCCCGCAGGAACACGTGGACCTCACCAGCCAGCGGTTCCGCGAGATGGGCCGGCTGCTGGACCTCACCAACGACCGGTTCATCCGCACCACCGACAAGGACCACGTCGAGTTCGTCCAGTCGGTGCTGCAAGGCCTGTGGGACAAGGGCGAGATCTACAAGAGCTCCTACAAGGGCCTCTACAACGTCCGCGACGAGCGGTTCTATTCCGAATCCGACATCCGCGAAGGACGCGGCCCCGCGGCGGGCGAACCGGTCGAAGAAGTGGAAGAGGTCAACTACTTCTTCAAGATGGGCTCGTACCAGCAGCGCCTGCTGGACCACATCGAGAAGAACCCCGCCTGGATCGTCCCCGACTTCCGCCGCAACGAGGTGCTGGGCTTTCTGCGCCAGCCGCTGGGCGACCTCTGCATCTCGCGTCCCAAGTCCCGCCTGTCGTGGGGGATCGAACTCCCCTTCGACAAGGACTTCGTGACCTACGTGTGGTTCGACGCCCTGCTCAACTACGTCACCGGCCCCCGCGGCGCCAAGCGCGCCGACGGCACCTCGTGGTGGCCGGCCAGCGTGCACCTGATCGGCAAGGACATCCTGACCACCCACAGCGTCTACTGGCCGACCATGCTCATGGGCGCGGGCATCGAACTGCCGCGACAGATCCTGGCGCACGGCTGGTGGATGGCCGACGGACAGAAGATGTCCAAGTCGCTGGGCAACGTCGTGGATCCCTTCGAGGTCGCCCGCAAATACGAATCGGTGGGAGGCGCCGAGGCGTTCCGGTTCTTCCTGATGCGCGACATGGTGGTGGGCCAGGACAGCTCGTTCTCCGAAGCCGGCATGGTGAAGGTGGTCAACGGCGACCTCGCCAACGACGTGGGCAACATCGTGTCCCGCATCCGCAAACAGGTGGCCACCCAGTTCGAGGGCAAGGTGCCTGCTCTGCCCGCCACGCTGTTCGACGCATCCAAGGAACTGAAGGCCAAGGCGGAATCGGTGCTCGCCGAGGTCCCCAACCAGATGCGCCTGTTCCGCGTGAGCTTCGCGCTGGAAGAAACCATGAGCCTGGCCCGCGCGATCAACTCCTACCTGGAGAACACCGCGCCCTGGAAGCTCGCCAAGGACGGATCGAAACGACAGGAATTGGCAGAAGTGCTGGCGGTGTCGAGCGAGGCGCTGCGGCTCCTGCTCGTGCTGCTTTCCCCGTACATCCCCAGGAAGGCGTCCGAGGCCCTGGCGCTGCTGGGCGAATCGGCCGCCCCCGGCAAGCTCGCCTGGGGACTCCTGCCCGCGGACGCCGAGTTCAAGGACGGACCGGTGCTCTTCCCGCGCCTGGAGGTCAAGAAGCCCGAAGCCGACAAGCCCAAGGCGGATGCCAAACAGGCTCCCGCGGCGACCGCCGCCGTCAAGTCGCCGTTCGAACTGGTCGATTTCCGGGTCGCCAAGGTGGAAGCCGCCGAAGACCATCCTTCGGCGGAAAAGCTCCTGGTGCTCACGCTGGACGTGGGCGAGCTGGGCAGGAAGCAGGTCTGCGCGGGCATCAAGGCGCACTTTTCGGCCGCCGACATGGTGGGCCGCAAGCTCCTGCTGGTGGCCAACCTCAAGAAGGCCAAGCTGCGCGGCGTGGAAAGCCAAGGCATGATCCTGGCCGCCGACAACCCCGACGGATCGGTGCACCTGCTGTCGCCCGAAGGCGAACCCGGGTCCTTCGCCAGGGTGGATGGCTACGACCACCTCCCTGGACAGAACCTGGCGATCGAAGCCCTGGATCCGGTGGTGCTGGAGGTGCGCGGCGGCCAGCTCGTGTTCGAAGGCAAGCCGGTCACCGCCGGCGGCGCGAAGATCGCCTGTTCGGCCGTGGACGGCGCGAAGGCGCACTGACAGGAACCGTCCTTCGCCTCACTCCAGCGCGTAGGAAGGTTCGCCGCCTCCCGAAAGCATCTCGCGGGCGGCGGCCTGCATCTTGAGCCCCAATCCGATGTATTCCTGGAGACGTTCGGATTCCGGAATCCTCGGT
Organism: Fibrobacterota bacterium; assembly: GCA_029557215.1. Classification (GTDB taxonomy): domain Bacteria; phylum Fibrobacterota; class Fibrobacteria; order UBA5070; family UBA5070; genus UBA5070. The sequence goes on from JAKPQQ010000199.1 coordinate 14,964, forward strand.
TTGGCGGGGACTTCCAGGGAACACATGGATTCCTGGGCGTGCAAGGTCAGGAGCAGGGCGTGGTTCGCCTCGGATACCGGAACCACCCATTTCAATCCATCCAACAGATCCATGAACGTGTGGTTTTCGGGCAACTTCCCCCGGCTCATCAGGATCGCCATGGCGTGCTTCTCGATGGCCATGGTCAACATGTTGAAAGTCAATTCCGTCGTGAAGATCTTGGGGCGCTTGTGGGCGTTGACCACCACGCGCATGAATCCGTCCCCCTCGGCCAAGAAGGTCTCCGCTCCGCTGATGGCTTCCCTGTCGATCGTCGCGAGCACGCCGCACCTCTTCCGTTCCGCCCCGGTCTGACAATCCGGGAACATCCCTGCCAGATGCAAACAACGGTCCAACCGGGAATGGGGCGCTGTCGATAGAGGCGATCATGGTCATCGATTGACAGAGATTGCCAATCAATGCCCAATGGCGGTGCCTACTTGTAGTCTTCCGGCCGGATCCCCAGGCGTTCCATGGTCCGGATCAACACCTTGCGGTCGACATCCAGGATGCGGGACGTCAGGCTCACGTTCCCCTGCGCCTTGGCGAGCGTGTCGCGGATCGCCTCGGCTTCGGCGCGGTCGCGGATCGCGTACAGCGTCGTCGACGATTCGTTGCCGACGGGCGTCGAAGGCAGGTCGTCTTCGTTGCTGTCCAGCCCCAGCTCCTTGGGCCGGATCCGATCCGACTCGCCCAGGATCACGGCCTTCTGCACCGCGTTTTCCAGTTCCCGGATGTTGCCCGGCCATGAATGCGCCAGGATCGCCTTTTCCGCGGCGCGCGAAAGGGATCGCTCGGCCAGGCCGTACTGCAGCGAGAACCGCTTGCAGAAATGCGACGCGAGCAGGATCACGTCCCGTCCCCGTTCCCGCAACGGCGGGAGACTCAAAGGCACCACCGCCACCCGGTAGAAGAGGTCGGCGCGGAAGCGTCCCGCGGCGACCTCGTCCTTGAGGACGCGGTTGGTGGCCGTGACAAGACGGAAATCGACACGGACGGATTCGGACCCGCCCACCCGGACCAGTTCGCCCTGCTGGAGCACGCGCAGGAGCTTGACCTGCAACCCCAGCGGAAGTTCGCCCAGTTCGTCCAGGAACAGCGTTCCCCCGTTGGCCTTTTCGATCCAGCCTTCCTTGCGCCCGGCCGCGCCCGTGAAGGCGCCCTTCTCGTGGCCGAACAGTTCGCTCTCCATGAGGTTTTCCGGAATCGCGCCGCAGTTGATGGCCACGAACGGCGCGTCCTTGCGGCGACTGGAATCGTGCACGAAGCGGGCCAGCAGCTCCTTGCCGGTTCCCGTCTCGCCGTGGATGTGCACCGGGATCTCGGACGTGGCCACGCGGGCGGCCTCGCGCAGCAGGGCATCCATCGCGGGGTGCTCGTGCAGGATGGACGCCGCGCCCGCCTTGCGGGTGGCTTCGTCCTGAAGGCCTTCGATCGCCCTGCGCTGGCGTTCGCGATGCGCGATCTGGCCCGTGATCTCGGAAAAGAGGGATCGCATGGATTCGAAGAATCCGAGGTCGGCGGGAGCGAACGCCGGGTGCCCGGCGAGTCGGTCGGCGTACAGATAGCCTTCTTCGCCGTCGGGAAGCGACAGCGGCGCGCACAGGATGGACCGGATGTCGTTGAGCTGCACGCTCTCGCCGCCGGGAAGGTTCGACAGATCCTGTTCACCCAGGAGCACCGCCCTTCCCGCGTCTTCGGCCATGCGCAGCGCGGACGAGGAATATCTGCTGGACGGCGCTCCGGCCGGGCACGAGGCGAGGGTCCTCCAGAGCCCTTCGCCCACGCCCCGGTGCAGCACCCGCACGCCGTCGCATTCCAGCAACCGGGCCGCCGCCATCGCGATGTCCACCACGACCTTGGATGGATCGCGCTCGCGCAGAAGCGCCGCGACGCCGTCGACCAGATCGGACAGGGGCGTGCCGCGCTTGTCCGGATCAGGCGGGCGCGGATCGGGCGCCTTTTCCAGGAAAACAAATTCCGTCTTGCCGACCAGGATCCGGGCGCCATGGACGATCTTTTCCTCTTCCACGACGTCCGATCCGTCCAGGCGCAGGATGGAGCCCGCCTCCAGGCGCCGGAGGCTCCAGGAACCCATCTGGAACACGAGGAACGCGTGTTGCGGCCGGATCGCCGGATCGTCCAGGCGGATCTGGCAGTCGCGATCGGAGCCCATGGTGGCGAGCCGGCGCCCCAGCGGATGCCTGCGCCCTCCGACCACCTCCTCCAGGCAGGGATAGGCCGCCGCTGCGGCGCTTTCCGGCGCGTTCTCCATCATCGCGAATCTCCTTTCCCTTCCCGCAGAGGGGCCGTTCCAGGCCTGCGCTCCTGCCGATTCCTGTCTGGTCGCAGGCGTTCCTTGGTTTCCACGACCTCCGCGGGGACGGGTCGCGTTCCTCGCGCCGCCCGCGGGCGATGCAGGAGCGATGCGGCCACGGCCACCGCGACCAGCACGATCGCCAAGGCGAAGACGATCCGACGCGAGCGCGACGGGGCCTTCGCGCCCAGGCGCACCCTGGGAAGCATCGCCAAGGCGGCGGACTGGTCGGGATCCAGTTCCAGAGCCTGCTGCAACAAGACCAGCGCCGCCGACGGTGACCGTTCATCCAGGAGCCGGCCGGCTTCCTGGACCATGCGGGATGCCAGACTCCGGTCGGCCAGCTCGCGCACGCGCTCCAGGAACGCCGCTCCCGAGCCGGGCACATCCGGGACGTCTCCGAGCACCGGATCCATGGACGATGGACGCCGCGAAGGCTCTTCACGCAACAGGAGATCGACCAAGGGGATCCAATCCGGTGCCTCCAGCGCCAGCCGCTTCCATCCAGCCCCGCGCTCCCCGGGCGACGGCCGCGCACCGGCCAGCAGTTCGTGGAGCACCACGCCGATCGACCACACGTCGGCCCGACGAGGATCGCACCCCGCGGAACCGATTTCGGGCGCCAGATACCCCGCCGTGCCCCCCTGGAGCGCCACGCCCGACGCCGACGCGGAGAATCCCAGATCGACCAGACGGATCCTGCCGTCGGGCTGGAAGATGGCGTTTTCCGGCTTGATGTCGCCGTGCGAACGTCCTGCCGCGTGCAGGATCGCGACGGAACGCGCCAAGGCGGCGCAGATCGCGGCGGATTCGCGCGGTTCCAATCCGTGGTTCATGAGGTCGCGCAGCGAAACCCCGTGGATGTACTCCATGGAGATCCAATCGGATCGTCTTCCCGCCACAAGTCCGAACACGGTGGGCAGGCAGGCCAGCGGCGCGGACGCCAAGGCCTGCGCTTCCTCGCGCGCGGATTTGTCGCCCCGGCGGATCTCCTTGAGCGCCACCCAGCGTCCCAGGTCGTCCTGGCGCGCACGGAACACGGCCCCGAAGGCGCCTTCGCCGATCGGAACCGCCCGCGAAAAGCCTTGGGGCAGATCGCGCTTCATCGGGTCGTTCCTTCCCGGGCCATGCGCTCGAGCCACCACAGGATTTCCGGATCCTCGGGCGACAGCCTGGAAGCCGCCAGCAGATGGTCGATGGCTTCCAGTTTCCGTCCATTGTTCCATTCCACCATCGCGAGATTGAAGAAGGCGTCGGCGTCGTTGGAATCGATCGCGGTGTTCTGCAGGAACAGTTCCGTCGCGCGATCCGGATCGCCGCGGCGCTCCACCACGATGGCCAGGAGGTTGCGGGCGCGGGTGGCTTCGGGCCTGGACTCCACGATCGATTCCAGCTTGCCCACGGCGCGATCCGAATCCCCAGCGTGCAGCAGGCTGCGCGCCCAGCCGTAGCGGGCGTCTTCGAGCATGGCGCGCCCCGCCGAATCGGACAGGCCCGCGCGTTCCAGCTCGCGGACGGCCCCCGACCAGTCGGAGGGCTTGTCCAGACCGTCCTCGGCGCGATGGCGGGCCAGGAGCAGGTTCGCTTCGCCCAAGCCCCGCCGCAAGACGGAATCCGTCGGATCCCGGTCGAGCGCCAGCGCATAGAACCTCGCCGCGCGTTCGCCGTCCCCCACGGAAAGCGCTTCGTCGGCCTTGTCGCGAGGCCCCGAGCAGCCCGCGAGCCACACCGCGCACAACAGCGCGAGGATGGACGGATTTTGTTTCACCAGGACACCGAAGTGGATGCGTTCCATACCGTTCGAGTATAGGAAGAACCGTCCAGGAGGTGTTCCATGGACGACCTGTTGCGGGTCCAGGAGCACCCGCCCGCGACGGAAACGCGAGGAAACACCGTCCATCGGGCCCGCAGCCGCAGCGTCGTGGCCCAATCCACCCGTCGCCGACGGAACGCGACAGGTCCGATGTTCGATCCGAGGGGACTGGGGATCCAATGGTCCACGCCGCTCGAGCGGTCGCGATAGAAATACAGAGGCTCGAGCTCGTCCTTGGAGTTTTCCAGGAGCTGGTTCCAGATCGCCTCTTCCGAGAGATAGGCCCCGATCTGGTCGGCGAACCATTCCGTGCGTCCGACATCGAACACCACGCTCCAGGAAACACTCGGAACCGGCCGTTGCGCGAGACCGATGGATCCCGTCGCTCCCCAGCAATCCGATCGGGAGGAAAGAGGATAGGCGAAACTCCCGGTCGTTTCCACGAACTGGCCGGGAGCGGCACCGCTCCAGGCCCGCTTGAGCTGGAGATCGTTGAAGGACAGGACGTTCCCCTCCGCATCCAGGAATCGCAAATCGGGACTCTTGTTGGACATCCCGAGTTCGGCGCCGTCCACGTGGATCCACATCGCGGGAAGCCCCGTGGAATCCCAGGTGGTGGCGACGGTCCCCAGGTACCAGGAATACGCCCCGGAAAACGAAACGGAAAACCGTTTTGGCAGAGGGACCGAAGCCGACAACGAATGCGAACCGTTCGAACCGACGCGCCGGTCCGAAGCGTCGTAGGACGACTTGAAGGAATTCGCCTCCGAAAGGCTCCACGACCCGAAGTCGCATGCCCCGGACAGGCTTGCGACGAATTCCGTCTGATGGATGGGATCCCCTTCGTCCATGCGGTACCAGGTCCTGTCGACCGCGAACGAAGCGTCGGTGGACAACCGGGGAGACCACTTCCAGGAACCGAACAGGGAAAGTCCCGCCGTGCCGGAGATCCAACCCGATCCGTCGGGATCCATCGCCAACTGGACCGGCAGCTGCAGGAAGGCGATCCACGGATCGCGGAAAACCTGCACTCCCAGCGACAGCCCCACCGGAATCTGGGCGCCGGTGATCGACATGGAATCGCTCCAGCCCTGGAGCGAACCGTCCACCGCCCAGCTCGAATCGCTTCCCCGTTCGCCGACACGAACGAAATCACCGACGATCTTGAGCGAATCGGCCATCTTCTTCGCATCCCCCTGGTGGAGGCCCCCAGCCGACAGGGACACGCTCCAGTCCCACACGACGGATTCCGCGAAACCATTGGAGCGCACTTCCACGAGATCGGTCGCCAACCGCTCGCCGACCTCCCGCTCCACCACGCGGGCTTCGTCCTCCATGCCGATCTTGCGCAGGAGGTTCGCGCGGAACAGAAGGAGTTCGACGCGTCCGGCGGTGTCGGATTCGTTTCCGGCATAGGTCGCGGAAAGCGCATCGACCATGCGTCCGTCGCATTCCAACGCCTGGCTCAGGCGCAGCATGACCGGGTTGGACGAGTCGCCCTCGCCGCGAGCCTGGAGCAGATGCGCCACGGCGGCACGGCAGTCCCCCTTGCCCAACGCATCGAAGCCTAGCTGACGGTGCGAAGTCGAACCGGCGAAGACCGAGCTGGCGAGCTGGAAGAGAGCCAAGAAGCACCAGAATCGGATATGGACCGTCACCGGGAGAGGACCGCGCTCCCCGTCCATTCCCGTGCGCCGGACTTGATCCGGATCGCGACCGTTCCTCCGGCAAAACCCTCGGGACGCCAGGACCATGCACCACCGCCGTTCGACACGATCTTGCCATGCAGGACCCGCCCCCGCAAGTCCACGGCCTGGATTCCGGGTTCGATCTCCGTTCCCAGATCCATCCGGATCGTGTTGCCTTGGGAGACGATCTTGCTCGCCATCGGGCTCGCCACGTGCCGATCCCCGACGCGCACGGGAGGAATCGTCTGGAACGAAAGATCCAGACGCACGCTGTCGAGGATGTCGAGGTAGGTGTTCGCCGCGGTGTCGACATCCGCCGTGTCGCCCTCGAACGAAACCACCCAGCCGATGCCCCCGTTGCCGGTGATCCGGAAGTAGCGATCCTTCATTTCCGACAGCAGGGTGGACGAAGCCTCGTCGCAGTCCGCGGATCGTCCGTAGACCTCGCGGGCGAACACCCCGTCCACCCGCATCGTGTCGTCGGCGAGCAGGGTCCCGAAGCACCCGCCTTCGATCAGGTAGCCGCGGGTCAGGGCCTCGGCCTTGATCCACTCCCGGGTGGTGCCGTCGTTGGTGATCCCCGATTGGACCTCCAAGAACACCAAAGCGCCATGGGCACCGGATGTGTCGTACATCGCGTACATCCGGAAATCGGACTCTCCGCCAAGGTTTTCCAGAGCCCAGCCGCTGGGAACCCACACGGACAGGCCAAGATCGGCGGGTACCACCCGCTCGGCGAAGGATGTCGCGGCCATCAGACACGCTCCGGCAAGGAGCGAGCGGATTCGGCTCATTGACGGTATCCCGAGCTGGGGGATTTGACCTTGGAACGCAGCGATTGGGAGCGCTCCAGTTGGCGCAAATGGGCTTCCATCCTCTCCCGCTCCTGCGGGGCCAGACCTTCCAAGGCGCTGGATCGGCGGTTCCTGGCCTCACGCCGGAGGCTGTCCAGCCAAGCGCTTCGTTCCTGGGCGCTCAACTGCGAAAGGGTGTCACGACGGGCTTGGAGATCGATGCTCGCTTGTTCCACTTTGACCCGCAGATGTTCGGGAAGCCTCGAGCGCAATTCGCTCAAAGCAGAACTGTCGGAGCGAACAGCTTCGGGGACCCCCGCCGGCAGCATGGAGCCCAACCCGAGCAGCATCCAAATCATGTCGCACCCCTCCTGGACGTCGGCAAGCCAATTCGCAAGCTTGATGCCAAGAAGGGAGATCGCACGGCAACGGTTTGGGGTGGGGTTCTCACCTGCAGAAAATCGCCCCGGATCGCCCCAAAGTCAATCGCTTGCTGCGGCGGATCGCCCCTAACAGGATCAAAGAAACCTGGAGATCAACCCCAGGTTCCGCGGAAGACTTCCACCGCGTTGCCGGTCATGCGCACTTCGCCTTGGCCATCCCAGGAGAGGCTCAAGCGCCCGCCCAGCAGGTCGATCTCGACATCTCCGTCGGTGATCCCGCGCAGGCGGCTCGCGACGCACACGGCGCTGGCGCCGGTGCCGCAGGCCCAGGTTTCGCCGGAACCGCGTTCCCAGGTGCGCTGGCGCAGATGGGCGGGGCCCAGCACCTGCACGAACTCCGCGTTCACGCGCTTGGGGAACGCCGGGTGGTTTTCCACCAGCGGTCCGATCTCGTGGACCGGGAACGATTCGGTGTCGTCCACGAACACCACGAAGTGGGGGTTGCCCATTCCCACGGGCGTTCCCCGGAGCTTGCGACCGGCGACCTCGATCTCGAACTCGCCGCCCATCGCGGGGAGCGTGGTCGGAATCTGTTCGGGCGAAAGCAGCGGAGCCCCCATGGAAAGCGTCACGCGCTCGGCCTTGCCGTCGGCTCCCACATGGACCTTGGCGCCTCGTGGCCCGGCTCCGGTCTGCAGCTTGAACTCGGTGGCGCCGCCGGTGCGACCGCGATCGAACAGGAACTTGGCCACGCACCGCAGCCCGTTGCCGCACATGCCCGATTCCGAGCCGTCGGCGTTGTACATGACCATGCGCCCCGCGAACCCTTCCTGGTCGGGCTTGGCCACCAGGATCAGGCCGTCGGAACCGACGGCGAAATGGCGGTGCGAGACGTCGATGGCCAGCTGGACCGGATCGGGAACGGATTGCGACCACATGTCCACGTAGACGTAGTCGTTGCCGGTGCCGTGCATCTTCACGAATTCGATCGACATTTCCTGACTCCTGGTGCGGACTGGATCACCAGCCGCTGATGGTGTTGTCCACGAGCTTGCGCACACCCAGCACCAGGGCCTTGGCCTTGGCGTCGGATTCCGTCTCGTTGAGGGGGTCGTAGTCGTAGGTTCCCGCGATGCCGCCGGATTCGAACAGGATCGCGTCGTCGCGCTGGTCCACGAACTTGGCGTCCAGCGTCACCGTCACGCGGAACCGGCCGACGTTCCCCGACGCGTCGAAGGTCTGCGGCGCGTGGGAGTATCCGGTCAGCCCGGCTTCCAGACGGCTCTGGCCGTCGCGATCCACCGGCCGCAGCGAACCGTTGCGGACGAACTCGTCGACCACCGCCTTGGTCGCCTGGTCGGCGAGTTCGGGCTGGCGGGCCTTGTCGACCACCGGCACGATCTCGACGGTCCGCAATCCCGCCGGCAACCCCGATCCCGCGAAGGAATAGCAACCGCAAAGCGCCAGCGCGCACGCGGCCAACCACAGGAACCCGTAGGGGCGATTCACGAATCGCCCTCGATTGGCGGGTTGGCTGCCGTGCCGAGATCATTTTCCACCTCGGCCACCTCCACCGACCCCTCGAACCATTCGCGCAGTTCGCGCAGGGCCTGGTCGGAGGTCTTGGCCTGACGGTGTCCGCCGTCCCAGGCGTCGGCCAGGTAGGACCCGTACCGCTCGCGCACGATGCGGCTGTCCAGCACCAGGATCGCGCCGCGGTCGTCGGAACGGCGCAGCAGGCGCCCGATCCCCTGCCGCAGCTTGAGCCATGCCTCGGGAAGGAAGCATTCGGCGAACGGGGGGCGTCCTTCGGCTTCCACCTCTTCGGCGCGCGAGGCCACCAGCGGATCGGACGGCACCGGGAACGGAAGACGCGCCACCACCACCAGCTCCAGGTCGCGGCCGGGAAGATCCACGCCTTCCCAGAAACTGTCGGCCCCCAGAAGGCAGGCGCCCTCGTGCTTGCGGAACATCTGGAGCAGCGCCTCGCGGTTGCCGTCCACACCTTGTGCGAGCATGAGGCGTCCCGCCTGCTTCCATTCCATGGCGAGCTTTTCGCGCACGTCGCGGAGGTTGCGCTCGGACGTGAACAGCACCAGCGCCCGCCGGTTCAGCGGCAGCACGACTTCGCGCAGCGTCTGGACCACCGAATCCAGCCAGCCCTTTTCGCCTGGCTTGGGAAGCCAGCCCGCCGCGACCACCCGCGCCTGTTCGCGCATCTTGAACGGCGAAAGGTGGCGCACGCGGCGCACGTCGCGATCCAGGCGGGCGATGCCGGAGCGGAACTCGAAGTATTCGGGACGTCCGCGCACCGCGAGGGTGGCGGAAGTGAACACGCAGGTCTTGAGGACCGGATAGAGCTTGTTCGCCAGAAGTTGTCCGGGGTCGCGCGGCGAGGCGCGCAGCTGCAGGCGGATGGGATTGCTCCAATCCTCGATCCAGTGGACGTCGGCTTCCGGCGCGGCGTCGCACAGGGCCTGGAAGTCGCGGCGGATCTCGCCCAGGGCGCCTTCCACGGCCGACAGGTCGGACAGGTACCCGCGTTCTTCGGCGGCGTCCCACCCGGCGAGCTCCTTGCGCAGATCGGCGATCGCCACCAGGGCGGCGTCGAACGCGCCCTGCGCGGGACTGGGGTCCACTCCGGTTTCGTTGGCCAGCGGTTCGCGCAGGCGCAGTTTCTGTTCTTCGCCGCGACGCCCGATCTTTTCGCCCAGTTTCTGGAACAGGCGGTGCAGGCGGCGGTCGGCGTTGGCCAGTTCCTCGCGGCAGCGGTCCACGAAGGGAATGGCGGTCACGGGCAGATCCTTGACCGAAGACAACGCGCCCAGCAGACCGGCGCGCTTGTCGCCGGATTCGGCCAGCGGATGCACGGCGCGGCGCAGGCGGTTGAGCGACACCACGCGCCCCAGGTGGTCGTGGGCGGCATCGGCCAGATGGTGGGCTTCGTCCAGGATCAACCGCTCGTAGGAAGGCAGCAGCGCGAAGTCGATGGAAAGATCCGACAGCAGGAGGGCGTGGTTCACGATCACCACGTGGGCCGATTCCGCCCGACGCTTGGCCCTCTGGTGGAAGCAGCGTTTGAACAAAGGGTGCCGCCCGGGAATCGCCGCGCGGCCGTCGCTCTGCAGCTTGGCCCACAATCCCGCGTTGCGGTCGCGACCGAACCCGTTGCATTCCTCGATGTCGCCGGTGCTCGTGCGCGACACCCACACCACCAGGGGCAGGAACGCCTCGCGTTCCGAAGCGTCCAGACGGGCGGCATCCTCCAGGTGCTCGGCGTAGCGTCGCACGCACAGGTAGTTGGATCGCCCCTTGAGCACCACGATGCGGGCTTCGGGGACGACTTCGCGGACCAGCGGGGCCTCGCGTTCGACCAGCTGGTTCTGCAAGGTCTTGGTGGCCGTGCTGACCACCACCCGGTCCTTGGCCTCCACCGCCCACAGGGCGGCGGGCGCCAGGTAGGCGAGCGACTTGCCGGTTCCCGTCCCCGCTTCGCAGAGCAGGAAATGTCCGTCGGAGAACGCCTGCGCGACTTCGCGGGCCATCTGGCCCTGGGCGGGACGCGGCTCCCAACCTTCGCGTCCCTTGGCCAACGGACCGTTGGGCGAAAACACGCGGTCGACCACGCGCCCGTCCAGCTTGGCCTCGCGCGGAGGTCCAGGACGGAATCCGTCTTCCTCCGGCTCCCGCCAGCGGGGTTCGGGCGCCTGGTGCCCGCCGTCCCACGCCAGGATCGATTCCCAGGCGCTTGCCGAATCGCGCAGGATCCAGGCCAGCCCGTCGACCACCGCGCGATCCGTCTCGTGGAGCCGGGCCAGTTCGGTCTGCACGGCCAGGAACAGGAGCCCGGCCGACCGCGCGTCGGCGGCGGCGCGATGCGAGGTGTCGCCGGATTCCGTCAACCCCAGCCGTTCCACCAGGGTCTCGAGCTTGTGCGAGGGCCACTCGGGCCAGACCGTGCGGGCCCCCAGGAGCGTGTCGAACACGGCTCGCGCGGGCTCGGCGATGCCGGCGGCTTCCCAAGCCTTGCGCAGGAACCGCAGGTCGAACATGGAATTGTGCGCGACCAGCGGAAGGCTCCCGCAGAATTCCTGGAACGCCTTCAGCGATTCGACCGGATCCTGTCCGGCTTCGGCTTCGGCGGCGGTGATGCCGGTGAGCGCCTCGATGAACGGCGACACGGGCCGCTTGGTGCGCAGCACCGCGGAAAAGGAGCCGGCCTCGACCCCGTCGCGGAACAGGACCGCGCCGAGTTCGAGGATCTCCTCGTTGGAAAAGTCGAGACCCGTGGTCTCCAGGTCGATGGCCACGAAATCGCGGACGGGGCACACGCTCATTGTTCTGCTCGTTTCGGTGTCAGGGTGTCCGCGACCGGCGGACGGATGGCGCGATCGGGGGAAAGCGCGAGGCTGTCTCCGATCGAGACCTCGAACGTCCGCAGAGCGCACCAGGGTTCGGGCTTCTTGGAACGCTGCAGGTCGCCCGTTCCCACCTTCGCGTCGTCGTCAAGGTCCTGCCAGATTTCGCCCGCCCATCTGCCGGGAGCGAGCCGCAGCGCGGGCGACGCGGACGGCGCCGACACCCGCGGTCGTGCGCGTCTGAACACCGGCCACAGGCGGATGCGGGTCTTGGCGCCCTTCCAATCCGGAGGCAGCGAATCCGACGGCACGTGGACGGTCGCGACGGAATCGTCCGGCAGCGCGGCCCAACGGGCATCCAACGAATCGAGCGCCAGGCTGTCCTTGAGCCGCAGGGAATCCTTGGTGGAATCGCGCACCAACGGCGGCGCCCCGATGGTGTCCAACGGGGAAAGCCGCACGCGGAATTCGGCCTTCCAGGTCGGAGCGGAACCGTCGACGTCGGCGATCCAGGCGCCCGATTCGTCGCCAGGACGCCAGAAGTTGTCCTTGTCCTTGTCGTCCCAGGCGAACAGGCGCCAGCGTCCGGTGGGCAGGAACCGCAGATCGGCCAATCCAAAGGAATCCGTCCAGATCCAGCGCCAGGGCTTTTCGCGCCAGGGAAGCGGGTCCTGCCGCAGCCAACCCGTGCTGTCCTTGCGGCGCAGCAGCTTGGACAACCCCTTGCGGTGGACGCTGTCCAGGGGCCAGGCCCCCAGACGGTATTTGGCGCGCACCGGAGCGGTGGTGTCGGACCCAGCCCAGATCCGCGCCGCGGCGTTGCCCGAATCGATCCGCGACCCGGTGGAAAAGGGGATTTCCAGGACGGACTTGGTGGCCGCCCTGCGCCAATCGGCCAATCCCGGCTGCACGCGCAGGACGTAGGTGGCCGGGCTGTCGAGAGGTTCCCGAGGCACCACCAGCAGATCGGGGCCGTCGACCTTGATGTCGGGGGAACGCGATCCGATCGGGATCAGGACCACCGAACCGCGCGCGGTGGAAGGGTCCACCCATTCGGAAAACCGCAGGCGCAAGGTCGCGCGAGGCGAAACCCCGGTCGCGCCGGAATCCGGAGTGGACTTCAGGAGACGCGGCGGCACGAGATCCTCAGGTCCGCCCGAGGGTGCCACCTGCCGGGCGCAGCCCGCGAACAAGGCGAGATGCGCGAGAAGGAGCGATCGGACCAGGCGATCAGTCATGCACCAGGCGACCGATCCGGCTCCAGCGGATGCGTGTGGGCGCCCTCCACCAGGTGAAGGGGTTGATCGACAGCGCGCCGTCCTCGTTTTCCACCGAGAAATAGACGATCAGGGCCTTGGCCTTCACGTTGCGCCGTGCGAGGTAGCCCCAGAATCGACCGTCGGAGGAATGGTCGCGGTTGTCGCCCATCATGAACAGCACCTGCTGCTTGACCACGTAGACGCTGTCCCATTTTCCGTCGATCGCGATGGCCTTCTTGAAGGTAAGCGGGCGATCGCCGGACGAATCCATGGCGTTCCAGAACTGGAAGGATCGGTCCAACGCGACGCCAAGCCTGGGCATCAGTTCGCGGTGGGCGACGGTGCGGAACCGCCCCCCCGGGATCTCCATCATGGGGTAGGCCCGCGAAACCCCTTTGGAGATGCTGTCCATGGGATAGTCGGCAAGCACCCAACCCACCGGCAGGCGGTAGATGGAACTCGCCAGTTCGTTGGGGAGATTGAACCCGTCGTACTGGCTGAGGTACACCTGGCGCAAGCTCCAGTCGGGCTCTTTGACGCCGTTGCGCTCCACCCACAACGAGCACTGCACCTGGGCGAGCGGGTTTTCCTGCATGGCCAGCGAATAGATGCGCAGGAATTCGTCGGTGGGAATCTGGTTCAGACGGATCGTGTCGCCCGGCGACGGAATCCGGAACGGCCCCGCCGAATCCTTGACCTGGGCGACGTCCCATGGCGCCATGGTGGAATCGTCGTAGCGACCGTTGGGCGCCAACGGGACTTCCTGGCCGTTGCGCCAGAGCTTGCGGCGACGGATGGTCATCGTGTCGCCCGAAACCCCGACGCAGCGCTTGATGAAATCCTTGGAGTCGTAGCGGACCAGATGCGACTGGCCTTCGGACGGGTTTTTGTCCCAGTAGTAATCGCCGAACAGAAGGGTGTGCGCCAGGAACGTGAAACGCCCGGGATCACGATCGGGGTAATCCGGATCCAGCGGGTAATGGAAGATGATCACGTCGCCGGGAGCCGGCTCGGCCAAGGCGGGCAGCCTCTTTTCCGAATACGGCAGCGGCGCGCCGTACACGAACTTGAGCCCAAGTAGGAAATCGCCCACCAGAAGCGAACGCTCCATGGAACCCGAAGGGATCCGGAACGCCTGGATGAGAAACTGGATGACGAGGATCGTGAGTCCCAACGGAATCGCGACTTCCCGAAGCAGGATCTTGCCCCAGGAACGCTTGATCTTCGGAACGTCGTTGCTGCTTGAATTCGACATGGAAGACAGAAATTAGATGTTTCCGGCCGGAATCGGTCGATCGGCGACTCGGGAATTCGCCTCCGGGGGGCGAATCACCTCGATCCAGCTATATTGCTCCGCGTCCATGCATAGAATCCAGACCTTAGCGCTTGCGCTGGCGACATTGGCCGGGACCGGTGGATCCTCCTCCTTGGAATGCGGGCCCTCGGCGATCGACTTGGGAGTCGTTCCGCAAGGCAAGACCGTGACGCTGGAGCGTTCCTGCCGGAACACGAGCGCCCGCGAAATCCAGATCCACGACATCACGACCGGATGCTCCTGTCTGGGAGCCACGGTCACCAAGAAGACCCTCCCGCCGGGCGGGAAGACCACCCTGCGCATCGAGCTGGAAACCCAACCGCTCGCGGACCGGGTGGAATTCGCGGTCGAGCTTCCCTACCGCGGCAAGGACCCCGCCACCGAACGGCTCACCATCTCGGCCGACGTGCGTCCCAGCGTGGTGGCCTTTCCCGAATACCTGGACATGGGCGACTTCCGCAAAGGCGGGGTTCGCCAGATCCTGGTGGTCGACACGACGGGGCGGCGGTTCAGCATCCGCCAAGCCACCACGGTGCGTTCGGAAGTGGATGTCACCTGGGCCCAGGTGGAGCTGATCCGCATGGGAGGCCGCTGGGAACCCGTCCTGCGTGGCGGCGCCGTCACGGGTTACCAGATGAACGTCCAGATCCGGCCGGGCACCACCCGCCGGAGCCTTTCCGACGAGATCCAGCTCGACCTGGACCACGATCTGCAAAAGTCCCTCCGCATCCGCGTATTAGGATACTCGCCATGAAACGACATTTTCTGCAAGCCGGTGCCGTGCTGGCCGTGTCGCTCCTGATCGCCCTGGGCCTCAACGCGGCGCGCCCCGACGGCATCCCCGTGATCCGCCCGACCAAGGAGGCGCTCGCGCTGCGGGCCGGGATCACGCCCATCCATCTCGATACCGCCAAGCTCCTGCAACAGGACCCGAACGTGCTGTTCGTGGACGCCCGTCCTCGCAACGTCTGGAAGCGCGGACACATCCCGGGCGCGATGAACTTCCCCGAAGAGGTTTCGGACAGCCTCATGCCCGGCTTCCGCGATTCGGTGGCTTTCGACAGGCCCCTGGTCGTCTACTGCGACGGCGAAGAATGCAGGTCGTCCGACCACCTGAGCAAGAAACTGAGCCAGGCCGGGTACAAGTACGTGTACCTGTTCTTCGGCGGCTGGATCCAGTGGCGCGATGCCGGCGAAAGGACCGAGAAATGAAGGCCCGCGACACCCTACTCCTGGCGACCCGCCTGTTCCTGGGCGCGTTGTTCCTGTACGCGTCGGTGGACAAGATCATCCACCCCGCGGCGTTTTCCGAAACCGTGATGAACTACCGCATGCTTCCGGAACCGATCGTGAACATCTTCGCGCTGTGGCTTCCCGTGGCGGAATTCGTCGCAGGGGTCCTGCTGGTCGCCGGGATCTGGTCCAAGGCCATGTCGGGAATCGTCTTCGCCATGCTGTGCATGTTCCTGATCGCCATCCTGCAGAGCGTGGCACGCGGCATCGACACGCATTGCGGATGCTTCACCCAAGGCGGCGAAGGCACCCCCATCAGCTTCCTGACCGTCGTGCGCGACCTCGCGTTCCTGGCCGTGTCGGGCCTGAGCCTGTGGATCGAGACCGACCGCCCAACCTGGAAGCTGTTCAGGAAGTGACGTTCTCGGCGATCTATCCCGCGATCTGGCGGGCGTAGATCGCCGAGATCAATCCCGCGATCCGCTCCAGCGGGACCACGTGGTCGACCCCGCCCAGCTTGATGGCTTCCTTGGGCATCCCGAAGACCACGCAGGTCTCTTCGTCCTGGGCGTAGGTGACCGCTCCCGCCTCGTGCATCTCCTTCATGCCCCGGGCCCCGTCGTCGCCCATGCCGGTCATGATGAACCCCGTGGCGTTGGATCCGGCCGCCTTGGCCACCGAACGGAACAGCACGTCGACCGACGGTTTGTGTCGGCTCACCTGCGGACCGTCCTTCACCTCCACCCGGTACTGCGCGCCGCTGCGGACCACCATCAGGTGCAGTCCCCCCGGCGCGATCAACGCCCGGCCGGGCAGGACCCGATCGCCGTTTTCCGCCTCCTTGACCTCGATCTGGCTCACCTTGTGGAGCCGATCGGCGAACCCCCTGGTGAACGCCGCCGGCATGTGCTGCACGACCACGATCCCCGGCGAGGTCCTGGGCAGATCGGTCAGCACGGTCTCCAGCGCCTGGGTCCCGCCCGTGGAACAACCGATCGCCACGATCTTCTCCGTCATGGGGACGTTCAGTCCCGAGGACGGCGCGGAAAGGATCTCGTCGGCGCTCAGCTTGGCCGTCACGTTGATCGAGGAATCCGCCCCCGCCCGGCTGCAACGCATCCGATCCACGCGCGCGCCCGCCGCCGACCGGACCACCGAGGCCAGCTCCTTGGAACGGTCCTTCAGGTAGTCGCGCAATCCGATCTTGGGCTTTTCCACGATCGCGAAGGCTCCGGCCGACAACGCCTTGAGCGCGACTTCCGTTCCCGAGGCCGCCAGGGAAGAACAGATCACCACCGGAGTGGGGCGGGTGGCCATGATCTTCTGCAAAAACGAAATGCCGTCCATGCGCGGCATCTCCACGTCCAGGACCACCACGTCGGGCCAGCTCGCCTTCATCTTCTCCATCGCGAACAGCGGGTCGGGGGCGGTGGCGACCGTGCCGATGCCCGGCTCGCGCGAAAGGATGTCGGTCAAGACCTGCCGCACCACCGCGGAATCGTCGACGATCAGGACCTGGATGGACATTTTCCGACTCCTGTGGCCTTGCCGACCGCGCGCGCGCGGGCGAGCCGTTCGACGTGGTGCATTTCAGTTCGTTCGCCGGTAGACGGATGGCCGGATCTGCCGCAGCGGCAGATCCATTCCCGCCAGGGATTCCGAATGGCCCAGGAGCAGCCAGCCGTCGGGACGGATCGTCTGGCAGACCGAGCGCAGCACCCGCTCCTTGGTGGGCGCGTCGAAGTAGATGATGACGTTGCGCAGGAACACGACGTCGAACTCCTTGAATTCGGGAGGAATCTCCAGGAGGTTGACCGTGTGGAAGTCCACCATGTCGCGCAAGGAGCGCTCCACCAGGAGCATGCCTTCGTACTCCTTCTGGCCTTTCAGGCAGTAGGCCTTGAGGTATTCCGGCGGGATTCCCGATATCCGATCCATCGCGTAGAGCCCCCGGGCGGCCTTGACCACCACGCTGCGGCTCACGTCCGACGCCACCAGGGTCCAACCGGTGACCCCGAGCACGTGCCGCAGGACCATCGCGATGGACCACGCCTCCTCGCCCGTCGAACACGCCGCGCTCCAGACGCGCAGGTTCCTGCCCGACGGAGCTTCCGGAGCGATCTTGTCCCGCAGCAGGTGGAAATGGTGGTTTTCACGGAAGAAGAACGTCTCGTGGGTCGTGATCAGATCGATCGCAAGCTGGAACTCCTCGGGATCCTTGCCGCTGGCGAGGTGCTGGTAGTATTCGTGGAACCCCGACAATCCCAGCTTGGCCACGCGCTTGCCCAGCCTCCCGCTCAACAGGAGCTTCTTGTGCGATGTCAGATTCAGTCCGATCGAATCGTCGAACAGCCTCTGGAACAACCGGAAATCGGCATCGGAGACGATGTGCCCCGCATGGTCGGTCTGGGTCATGGATCGCGCCCGGGTTCAGAAACGCGTCATCGAGGATTCGTCCGGTTCGTCGTACATGTCGTCGCGAAGGGAGTTCGACTTCGAACCGCCCCGCGACCCGACATGCCGGCCTTTCGAGACTTTTGACGTCCGGGTCGCCACCGCGCCGCGCGGCACGGCGTCCTTCTCGTCGCCCACCCGGAACCACCGCGACGCTTCCTGGAGCTTGACAGCCTGGGCGCTCATCTCCTCGGAGGTCGACGACAGTTCCTCCGACGCCGAAGCCGTGCTCTGCGTCGTGATCGAAAGCTGCGACACCGAAGTGTTGATCTGCGACAGGCCCGAAGCCTGCTCCTTGGACGCCGCGGCGATCTCCTGCACCAGGTCGGCGGTCTTGCGGATGGAAGGAACCAGATCGTCCAGCAGTTTTCCGGCGCGTTCCGACAGCGAAACGGAATTCGTCGCGACGCTCCCGATCTCCTGCGCCGCCACCTGGCTGCGCTCGGCCAGCTTTCGCACCTCGGCGGCCACCACCGCGAAGCCCTTGCCGTGCTCCCCGGCGCGGGCCGCCTCGATCGCCGCGTTCAGGGCCAGCAGGTTGGTCTGGTAGGCGATGTCGTCGATGATCCCGATCTTGCTGGCGATCTGCCGCATGGCCAGGACGGTCTGCGACACGGCTTCGCCGCCCTCCTTGGCGTAACCGGCCGAGCGGCTGGCGATGTCGTCGGTGACCTTGGCGTTTTCCGTGTTCTGGGCCACCGTCGCGGTGATCTCTTCCACCGACGCGGAAGTCTCCTCCACGTTGGCCGCCTGCTGCGTGGCGCTCTGCGACAGCGATTGCGCCGATGCCGAGATCTCTTCCGAAGCCGACGCCAGCATGTCGGCCGAAGCCCGGATTTCCTGGATCACGTCCAGCAGTTTTTCGGTCATCTGCTTCATGGCGGCCAGAAGGCTCGTCTTGTCGCCGGGACGGACATCCACTTGCACGGTGAGATCCCCCGCGGCGACCTTTCGGACCACCCCCAGCGCGTATTCCGGTCGGCCGCCGAGCTGTTCCAGGAGGCTGCGGCTCATCTTCGACATCGCCGCGAGAAGGCTCGTCGAGTCGCCCTGGCGCAAAGCCACCTGGACATCGAAATCGCCGTCGGAAACCCTGCGGACGATCTCCACGGCGTAGGATGGGTCGCCGCCCAGCTGCCGGCCCACGATCCGTGTGACATACAGGCCCAGCATGATGGCCGCCAACGCGGAAAGCACGATCAGGGAAAGCACGACCTTCTCCGCTTCCTTGGCGCGGATCTCGGAGGTTTCGTTGAAGGAGCCGGCTTCTTCCACGCTGACCGCGATCAGCGAATCGAAGGCCGCTTCGACGGAATTCGACGCCTTGCGGGCCGGTCCGTTGCTGAAGTCGGAGGCCGAATCCAGATACCCGGCCTCGAGGATCGCCTTGAGCTTCTCCAGCGACTCCAGGTAGGGATGGAACGACGCCTCGACCTCGGCGAACCGCTTGGCCTCTTCGGCGCTCTGGGGTTTCTTGCGGTACTCGTCCAGGTAGCCCCGCATCGTCTCCCAGTGCTTGCCGGCTCGCGCTTCGGCGTCCTTGCGGACTTGCGCGTCCTTCATGGAAGGCAGTCTCACGTAGACCCGGCTGTGCACGCACTGGCGTTGGGACGCCGCCCCCAGAAGCTGGATCGACTGGAGGTTGTCCGAGTAGGTGGTGCGAAGATTGTCCCTCTGCTCCTTGATCCGCCCCAGCGAATAGAGGCCCACCGCGACCGTGACGACCGAACACAGAAGGAAGGAGAAGACGAGCTTGTGCGACAATTTCAGGTTGGCGAACCACTGCATGGCGGCATTCCTCCATTGAGGGATTGATCTCGAGTGCGAACGGGAAGGCTTTCCCGGCCCGGATCCTGGATCCGCGCCGAAACGGTTGCCCAAGGACTCAGGCGCGTGTTCCTCCGTCGCCGCCCACGCCCACGAGGGACGCGAGTTCTTCCAGCGACAGGACCTGCCTGATGTCGAGGGTGATCACGAAATGCTTGTCGAGGTTCAGGAGTCCGTCAACGAAGTCGGAACGGATCCTGGTCCCGAACCCCGGCTTGGGTTCGATCCGCGAGCGTTCCACCGCCAGGACCTCGTCCACGGCGTCGACCAGGATCCCGAGGGACTGCGCCTCGCCGTCGTGTTCCACCTCGACGATCACGAAGCACGAACGCTTGGCCACCTCGGTGGCCTCGCGACCGAACCTCGACTGGAGATCGATCACGGGAACCACCGCGCCGCGCAGGTTGATCACCCCGCGCAGGAAGGAAGGCATCATCGGGATCACGGTGGGATCCACGTACTCCAGGATCTCGCGCACCCGTTCGATGGGGATCCCGTAGTTCTCGCCCCCCAGAGTGAACGTCAGATATTGCACGACACCGCCGGCATCCGACGCCTTCGCCTTGGAATCGATCACGAGGGTCATGTCGGATCCTTTCTCAGAAGCGGGTGAAGTCGGTTTCATCGGACGCTCCCATGGGGATCGACGACTTCTGCTTGGCTTGCCGGGATCCGGCACCCGGAGAATGCGGAGCCCTCTGGCGAAGGCTCTTGCCGGCGTGGAACACGTCCCCGATCTTGAAGTACGCCACGACCTCCTGCAGGTTCACCGCCTGGGCGCTCATTTCTTCGGATGTGGACGACAGTTCCTCCGACGCCGACGCGGTGCTCTGGGTCGTCATGGAAAGCTGCGACACCGAGGTGTTGATCTGAGACAGACCCGAAGCCTGTTCCTTGGACGCCGCCGCGATCTCCTGGACCAGGTCGGCGGTCTTGCGGATGGAAGGAACCAGATCGTCCAGCAGCTTGCCCGCGCGTTCCGACAGCGAGACGGAATTCGTCGCGACGTCCCCGATCTCCTGCGCCGCCACCTGGCTGCGCTCGGCGAGCTTGCGGACTTCGGCCGCCACCACCGCGAACCCCTTGCCGTGTTCACCAGCCCGGGCCGCCTCGATCGCCGCGTTCAAGGCCAGCAGGTTGGTCTGGTAGGCGATGTCGTCGATGATCCCGATCTTCCCGGCGATCTGGCGCATGGCCGCGACCATCTGGGCCACCGCGTCGCCACCCTCCTTGGCGTGCCCCGCCGAGCGGCTGGCGATGTCGTCGGTGACCTTGGCGTTTTCCGTGTTCTGGGCCACCGTCGCGGTGATCTCTTCCACCGACGCGGAAGTCTCCTCCACGTTTGCGGCCTGTTCCGTCGCGCTCTGCGACAACGACTGCGCCGACGCGGAAATCTCCTCCGACGCCGATGCCAGGGTGTCGGCCGATCCGCGGATCTCCTGCATCACCCCGAGGAGTTTTTCCGTCATCTGCTTCATGGCCGACAGAAGGCTGGTCGTGTCGCCGGAACGCAGCGCCACCTGCACCGTGAGGTCCCCCGCGGCCACCTTGCGGACGACCTCCGCCGCGTAGTCGGGTTCGCCGCCGAGTTGCCGCAGGATCTGGACCGTGATCACCACGCCCATCGACACCAGGACACCCAGGCAGACGACCACGATCAAGGCGAACAGGACGAACGCGGCACGCAGCGACTTCTTGGCCTCGGCCTCGCTCTTCTTGGCCAGCTCGGCGTTGTAGTTGGCGTGGTCCACGAACGCCTTCCACATGGCCGCCGCGACATGCCCGCTGGCCAGGTAGAAATCGGCAGCCTCCTGCTCCTTCCCGGCTCGCGACAGGGCGTGCGCCTTGGCCATGTACTCGTAGTAGGTGGCGATGCTCGCACGGTCGGTTTCCAGGAACTTCCGGTCCTTCTCGTCCGAGATCATCTTCTCGTAGTCGTCGAAGGCCTTGGCGATCGCTTGCTGGTTCACCTCGATCTTCTTTTCGATCTCGGCCTTCTTGACCGGCTCCTTCACCAGGAAGTGCATCCAGGCCTGCGAACGCATGTCGGCCATGGGCTTGAACGCGCCATCGAGCGTGAGCAGGCTCGGGACCACGTTGGCATTGGCGTAGTTGGCGGCCTCGAACACCCTGAGGATCTGGTAGGAACCGAACCCCGCGAGGAGGGCCAGCCCGACCAAGGCGCTGGCGACCAGGAGACTCAAACGTTTTTTGACTGTCATGGAAACATTCCTTCCAATCAAAGGTTGGCGGACACGTGTTCCACGCCGCTACCGCGTTCAGGCGGCGAGCGAGCGGGAGGAAACGACTTGACTGAGATGCGGCACGTCGAGGATCAGGGCGACCGATCCGTTGCCCAGGATGGTCGTGCCGCTGATGGCCTTGAGTTCGCGGAACACCAGGCCCATGGGCTTGATCACCGCCTGCAGTTCACCGGCCAGATGGTCCACGACCAGGCCGATGCGGTTCTGGCCGTATTGGACCACGACCAGGCTTTCGCGTTCCGGAGGCGATCCCGAGATCCTGAACAGGTCGCGCAACCGGATGAACGGGAGCGACTCCCCGCGCAGGACCACCAGATCGCCGTGGATGCTGGAGACCACGAGGTCGGCGCATTCCTTGACCAGATCCATGGGGACCACGAACGAGCGTCCTCCGACCCCGACCAGGAATCCGTCGATGATCGCCAAGGTGAGCGGCAACCGCAGGCGGAAGACGGTACCGGATCCCTCCCGGCTTTCGATCTCGATCTCTCCGCGAAGCGCTTCGATGCTCCGCTTGACCACGTCCATCCCCACGCCGCGCCCAGAAAGGTTGGTGATGGCCTCGGCCGTGCTGAACCCCGGCTCGAAGATCAGGTTGTGGATCTCGCGATCGGTCAATTCCTGTCCTGGAGCCACGATCCCGCGTTCGACGGCACGCGCCAGGACCCGCTCGCGATCGATGCCCTTCCCGTCGTCCGAGACTTCGATCACGATGCTTCCGGTCTCGTGGTAGGCGTTGAACTCCAGGGTCCCGCGCGCCGGCTTCCCCGACGCGACGCGTACGTCCTCGGGCTCGATCGCGTGGTCCAAGGCGTTTCGCACCATGTGCGTGAGAGGGTCGGCGATCCGTTCCACCATGGACTTGTCGAGTTCCGTCTCGGCGCCGTGGATCACCAGTTCCACGTTCTTCCCGAGTTCGGAAGCCAGGTCCCTGACGAGCCGCGGGAACCTGTGGAACACCTCCCCGATGGGAACCATGCGCATCCCCAGCGCGGCGTCGCGGATGTTCTCCACCAGGACCGTGAGCGTCTCGATGGCTTCTTCGCTGCGCTTGGCGCGCTCCGCCGCGGCCGCGATCTTGGCCGCCGCGTTGGCGATCACCAGTTCGCCCACCAGGTCGATCAACGCGTCGAGCTTGCGGGCATCCACCTTGACCACGCGGTTTTCCTGGATGGACCGTTCGCGTGTTCCCTTCTGCTTGTGGAGCGCCGCGGCGACCACGACGGGAGGAACGATCTCTTCTTCCACCAGAAGGCTTCCGATCACGGGCTTGTCGGGTTTGGCCATCTGGAGCTCGAGCACGCGATCCAGCTCCTTTTCCGTGAGCGCTCCGATCGCCACCAGGATCTCGCCCAACCGGCGCGGCGATTCGGGCAGCGCTTCGATGAGCGCCTTGTATTCCTGGATCCGGCTGTGCGGCGGAAGGATCCTGATCTTCGAGCCTTCGGCGACGAACTCGAAGACGTCCTCGATCGCCTTGCGCGAGACGTCGGACTGGAACTGGAGTTCGAATCCCAGATAGAGCTCTTCGGGGTCCATCCGGTCCACCGGAGGCAGACGGTCGTCCAGGACCTCGATCCCGAGGATTTCCCCCATGGAGGCCAGGTACCGGAAGAAGGAGAGCGGGTCCATCCCCGCCTTGAGGACGTCCGGCGCCAGCCGCAACGAAATGTGCCAGGCGTTTCCGGCCACTCCATCGGGGCCCGGGTCGATTTCCTGGGCATCCAGGGTGATCGGGTCGGGGGCCACCAGCGACCGGCTTTGGCCGGGTCTGAGGGCCTTCAGCAATCCGATGAGCCGTTCGCCTTCGGCGACCTGGGCGTCGGTCTCGGGCGTCTGCGATTCGATCCCTCCCACCAGGTCCTGCAAGTGGTCCCCGCACTCCAGGAACAGCGAGATCATTCCCGTGTCGGTCCGGATCTTTCCCGAACGGATTTCGTCCAGGATGGATTCCAGCGCGTGGGTGAACTTGACCACATGCTCCAACCCGAACAGTCCCACCGACCCCTTGATCGTGTGCGCCGCCCGGAACACGGCGTGCACCGACTCGTCGTCGAATCCATCCTTCTCCATGCGCAGAAGCGCCGCTTCCATCTCGGAGAGGAGCTCCCTCGATTCCTGCACCAGGGCCTTGCGGGCCGCTTCCAGATCCATCGTGATTCCCCTTTCCAGCTCAGGCCGTGACGATCGCTTCGTCGAAGATGTCGTCGCGCCCGAGGACGCGGAACACGTCCAGCACCGCGGACGAAGGTCGGTTGCACCTGCAGGACACCCCCGACCGGAGCGCTTCGCGGCGGATGGCGACCACGAGCTGGACACCCGCCGTGTCGATTTCCGTCATGCTCGAGAAGTCGAGCAGGACCTCGGATCCGGATCGGAGCACCTGCAGCAGGTGGTCCCTCGCCTCGGACACCGAAGAGATGTCCAGCGAGTCCTGCAGCCGGGCCCTGACGACCCCGTTGGATTTGGTGACGTTGATCTGCATTTTCCGTCCTCTATGGAAGAACGAGCTTGGCGACGGCGTCCAGGAGCACCGGCGGCTGGAACGGCTTGACCACCCAGGCGCGCACGCCCGCGGCCTTGCCTTCGGCCTTCTTGTCCTCGCCGGACACCGTGGTGAGCATGATGATCGGCGTGAACTTGTAGGCGGCCACTTCCTTGGCCGCCTTGACGAACCCGATCCCGTCCAGGTTGGGCATGTTCACGTCGGAGATGATGAGGTGGTATTTCCGCCCATCGAGCTTGGAAAGGGCGTCCTTTCCGTCGCAGGCCTCGACGACCTCGTAACCGGCCCCCTTGAGGGCCATGCCCACCACCTGCCTGAAGCTGGTGGAGTCGTCGACGATCAGGATGGTCTTGGACATGGTTGCCGCGTTCCTCAGAAGAAGGTGACGGACGAAGCGTCCGCGGAGCCGGCGTGCGCGGGCGCCGATGCCGCCTGCTGTTCCGGGGTGGTGTACGACGATTCGAGACGGCGGATCCACTCGTCGGCGTCCGGCGCTTCTCCGGACGACAGGGCTTGGGCCATGCGTTCGGCGTCGGCGCGCACTTGCGACAGAATTTGCCCTGTCCGGTCCTGGAACTGGAGGTCGACCAGGACGTTGCGGATCGCTTCCGCGATCCGGTTCCCCCTGTCCTGCAGTTCCGACAGCCGCTCCTCCATGGAACGGATTTCGCCTTCCAGATCCCCCAGGACCCGCCCCATCGACGACTCCGCGTTGGCCAGAAGGACCTCCTCGGTCCTGGAAAGGTTCCCCACCTCGTCGACGGTCCCCGTGACGGACTTTGAAATCGCGTCGACCTTGCCGCGGATCTCCGATCCGGTCCCCGCCGACAGCCTGGACAACTGGCGGACTTCGTCGGCGACCACCGAAAACCCCTTGCCCGCCTCGCCGGAGCGCGCGGCTTCGATGGCCGCGTTCAGCGCCAGCAGATTGGTCTGCGAAGCCACCTTGCCCACCCCGTCCGCGAGGCGGTGGAGTTCCGAAACCTGGGAGCCCAAGCCCCCGATCCTCACCATGAACTGGTCGCGGGCGCCTTTGGCCTTCTGCAACGCGGAAAGCGCGTCGGGAAGATCCATCTGCGCCTTGCGCAGGACGTCGATGGCCTGGCGGCTCGCGCCGTGAGACAGCGATTCCGACGCGTCGACCAGGCTGCGCAGCATCTCCGAAAACCGGATGGACAGATCGCCGATGGCCTGTTCCGTCTGCGATCGCGCCAGCTCCATGTTGGTCGACCACACCGGAACCACGCGCTGCAGCAGTTCGCGCCAGCGATCGCAGTCCGCCATCCCCGCCGCGGAATCGTGTCGCTCCGGGATGGCCTGCTCCTCAGGAGGTTCGACCCGGCCGGGATCGGAACCCGGACATCGAGCGCGCCCGATCCTCCACGCCCACGCCGACAAGACGATTCCCGTCAACACGGGAAGGACGGAGAACCCGCCGGCGAGGACGGGGCCCGAAAGGCACGCGATGGCGAAGAGCGTTGATTCGATCTTCGTTGCAGGCAATTGGTCCTCGCTGGTGTCTGCGATGATCGCAACGGAGCCTACCACCGATTCTTCCGGAAAGTCAAGAGCCCGGTTCGGGTCGGGCCGCGCTTGCACCCCGACCTGGATGAATTGCAGACTGTTGCAGATGCTCCCACATGAATCGACGAACCATCGCGATCCACGACACATGGATCCCCGAACGAGACCTGTACGCACGATCTGCGTCGCCGACGACGACGTCACGGTCCGCACCCTTCTGCGGATGGTCCTGGGCAAGTGGGGGTACCAGGTCGACACCCGCGTCGACGGCGAGGACGCCTTCGCCTCGCTTTCCGCGGCCGACGGCCCTCGGCTGGCGCTGCTGGATTGGCTGATGCCGGGCATGGACGGCGTGCAGATCTGCCGCAGGCTGCGGGAGGAGTTCCCGTCGCGCAACTACTACCTCGTGCTCCTCACCGCGCGCTCCGACGCGTCGGACGTGCAGGAGGCGCTCCGTTCCGGCGCCGACGACTTCATCTCCAAGCCGTTTTCGCCGATGGTGCTGCAGGCGCGGATCGAAGTGGGGTTCCGGACCCTGGAGATGCAGAAGACCATCGCCGATTTCGCGCACCGGATGCAGCAGCTGGCCAGCTCCCGGGCGTCCCAGCTCGTCCACGCCGACCGGATGGCCTCGCTGGGCCTGATTTCCGCGTCGGTGGCGCACGAGATCAACAATCCCGCGTCGTTCATCGCGGTCAACCTCAGGACCATCGGCGACCTCTGGCCGTCGGTGGTCGCCTCGCTCGGTCCCGACCCGACGGATTCCGACAAGGCGCGGGCCGCGTCCCTGGTGGGCGAGATGCCGGCCATCCTGCGCGAGATGGACGACGGGATCTCGAGGATCCACCAGATCACCGCCGAACTCCGCGCCTTCTCCCGCACGGGCCATTCCAACCCCGGACCCGTGGATGTCGTCGAGACCCTGGAAAGGACGCTGCGGATCGCCTCGATCCGCATGAAGGGCCAGGTGGATGTCCGGACCTCGTTTCCGGATCGACTCCCCCGGGTCGCGGCCGACGCCACCCGCTTGGAACAGGTGTTCCTGAACCTGCTCCTCAACGCCCTGGACGCGATGGAAGACGTCGAGCACAAGCGTCTGACGATCCAGGTCGCGAAGAGCGAAACCATGCTCGACATCCGCATCCGCGATTCGGGCTCCGGGATCGCCCCCGAAACGGCGGAATCGCTCTTCCAGCCCTTCTTCACGACCAAGCCGGCCGGCAAGGGCACCGGGCTAGGCCTTTTCATCAGCCGCGGGATCGTCGAGGAAATCGGCGGCGTGCTGCTCCTGGAACCACCCGACGGATCCGGCGCCAGCTTCCTGGTGCGGCTGCCGATCCTCGAAGAGGAGATCCGATGAACAAGCGAATCCTCGTCGTCGACGACGAACCCTCCATCCGGGAATCGCTCGCCCGCCATTTCCGCCACCGCCTGTTCGAGGTGGAAACGGCCTCCGACGGCGTCGACGCGCTGGACAAGCTGTCGAGGACCCCGTTCAGGGTGGTCGTTTCCGACATCATCATGCCGCGCATGGACGGCATCGAACTGCTGCGCCGGATCCGGGAGGAATGCCCCATGACCCGCACGATCATGATCACCGGCTACGTCACGCTGGACAACGCCCTCGCCTGCCTGCGCCTGGGCGCCGACACCTGCGTCTTCAAGCCGATCCAGAATCTGTCGGAGCTTGACGAAGCGGTGGATTCAGCCTTCCGGCACCACGAACGCTGGGAACGCAAGCTCATGGAACTGCGCGGCCTCAAGGAGGCGAACTGAAATGCCCATCCCGTCGGAGACGAACAAGGAACTCCTCCTGGATTTCATCGACGAATCCCTGGATTCGCTGGGCGCGGTGGAAGGCCTGTTCGTCCGTCTCGAAGCCGATCCCGACGATCTCAAGCTGGTCGATTCCATCTTCCGGCCCGTCCATTCCATCAAGGGGAACGCGGCCTATTTCGGGCTGATGCGGATCAAGGAGGTGGCCCACCGGCTGGAATCGCTCCTGGATCTGGTCCGGCAGGGACGTCGCAGGGTCGACTCGCGCCTGTGCGATCTGCTGCTCAAGGGCGTGGACGCGCTGCGCGGAATCCTGTCCAAGGTGCGGGACGAAGAAAAGGAGTACGACGACGAGAGCGACCACGCGGAACTCGTCGCCGAACTCGAAGAGGAAGCCGAACGCGTCGAGGTCCCTGTTTCCGTCGCGACGATCCCCCGGGCCTTCTACGAACGGATCGAGTCGTTCCTTTCCGGCCTGCCCGAGCCCGCCCGACGGACCGGAGCGGGACTCCTCGCGCAACTGCGCCCCGACGGGAACCGGGCGACGCGCATCGACGCGGCGGAGCTGGACGCCTTGAGGATCGAGCTGTCCTCGCGCGTCCCGGGACGGCTGCCTCCGGACAAGGAACGGATCGTCGTCGAGGCGATCGCGTCGCTCCGACGTTCGGCGACCTCCCCCGAATCCAAGGCGGTGGCGGAAGAACTGCATTCGATCGCCTCGACCTTCGTCGGAAGCGCCGTGGGATTGGATCCCCTTGCCAGGGAGCTTCTGCTGGAGAAAGCCGCCTCGCTGGAATCCCTTCCCGCCGAGGACGCGCCCCCGGTCCGCTCCGCCGCCCCGGCGCCTCGACAGGAACCGTCCACCGCTCCCCGGAAGGAATCCCAGAACCGCACGATGCGCGTCTCGGAGGAAAGCGTGGACGGATTCCTGGAGCAGGTGGGCGAACTGATGGGCCTGGAAGAGACGTTCCGCTACCTGGGAAAGCGGATGGTCGAAGCCGGCCTCTCCGAAGACCTCGCGACGGACCTGCGCCAATCGACCGAGCAGTTCGGACACCTGTCCTCGGTGCTGTCCAAGGGAGTGATGGAGCTGCGCAAGACGGAAGCGCGACCGCTCCTGCAGAAGGCTCCGCGCCTGGCCCGCGACGTCGCCGACAGGACGGGCAAGCGCATCGAGGTCAGGACCGTCGGCGAAGAGATCCGCATCGACAAATCCTACCTGGAACTCCTGGACGCCCCGCTGATGCACATGGTCCGCAACGCGTGCGACCACGGGATCGACTCGCCCGCGGAACGGACCGCCGCCGGAAAACCCGCGGTCGGGATCGTGGAGGTCGCCATCGTCGAGCACGAGGAGTCGCTCGAGCTGAAGATCGCCGACGACGGCCGCGGATTGGACCTGGAGGCGCTGCACGGGAAGGCGGTCGAACTGGGCGTCGTCCGCGCGGACGCGCCGTTCGGCGAGGCCGAGGCGGTCGCCATGCTGTTCCGCAGCGGCGTTTCCACGGCCAGGGAGGTCTCGGAGATCTCGGGTCGCGGCGTCGGAATGGACGTGGTCAAGCGCGAGATCGAAGGCGCCGGAGGACGCATCGAAGTCAGGACGGTTTCCGGCAAAGGGACCGTGTTCAGGATCGTGCTGCCGCGGTCCATCACCACCCGCATCTCCGACGGATTCCTGTTCCGCTGCGGCCGGGAGAGGTTCGTGCTTCCCATGCGCACCGTGGTGGAGACCTTCCCGGTCGCGGCGGCCACGATCTCGCGGATCTCGGGGCGCGGATCCACCGTGTTCTTCCGAGACGAGATCCTGCGGCTGGTCGAACCGTCGGTCCTGTTGCAGACTCCCCCCGTCGATCCCGCCAACGGCGTGTTCGTCAGGATCAGGGCAAAGGAAGCCGAGTGCGTCCTGCAGGTGGACGAGGCGCTGGGGGTGCAGCGCACCGTGGTCAAACCTGTGGACGAATTCTGTCGAGCCGGAGGCATCTTCGCGGGAGCCGCCATGCTGGGCGACGGCGGCCTCGCGATGGTCCTGGACGAGGACGGCCTGTCCGCCTGGTTGCGCGGGATGTGATCCCGCGCGCGGGGACTACTTGCCGACGTCGAGGAACGGGACGGGACCCGAACCCTGGTAGGTGGGGAGCTTGCCGTCCCATTTTTCGATCGCCTTGAGCTGCACGTAGCCCGCGCCACCCTGCGCCTTGATGGCTTCCGACTGGATCCGGATCGCTTCCGCCTCGGCCTGCGCGGTGGCGATCTTCTGCTCGGCCTCCACCTTGATGCGTTCCAGGTCGTTCTTGGCCTTCTGCGCGTTCTGTTCGGCGGTCTGCTTGGCTTCGATCGCGGCGTCGTACTGCTCCGAGAACTTGAAGTCGGTGATCTGCACCGCCTCGACGAGCACGTGGTAGGGCGCCAGCGAGATCTTGAGGGATTGTTCGATCTCGGACTTCACGCCTTCGCGCAACGCCAACAGCTTGTCGGCCTGGTACTTGGCGACCACGGCCTTCACGACTTCCTGGATGCGGGGGTCGATCAGCGTGCGCTCGATGTCCAGGCCGGTCTTGGTGTAGATCTCCTCCAACTTGGTCGGGTCCAGGTGGTAGTTCAACGCGACCTCTGTGCCCACGCGCTGCATGTCGCTGGATGCCGCCTGCGCGGGCGCATGCGCCTTGCGCGTGCGCACGTCGACGATCCGCACGGTCTGGACGTACGGCAGCTTCACATGGAGGCCGTCGTCGACCACCTTGGTCACCGATCCCCACGTCAGGACGATCCCTCGTTCGCCGGCGTCGACGGTGTAGATCGTCGAACAGCTGGAAACACCCAGGACCAACAGCAGCAGCAACAGCAGGACGGGTTTGCCGATGTTCGGCGGGGCATTGAGAGGAACCTGGCTCATGGAACGACCTCCTCGATCCCGGGTGTTGCCGGAATTCGTCCTCCCCACAATAGCATTCCGGGCGCCGACCGACCAACCACGCGGGCATCGGCGCCGTCGCCGCGACGCCCGCGCACCAGCCTCGCGAACCCGGGCGAAGGCGGGTTACCGCGGAAGCGTTGACGGAATCTGTCGCGACACCCGGATCTCGTCGATCTTCCCTGCGAAGGCCTGGCCGTCGCGCGAATCCTTGCCCACCATGAACCGCGTGCTCGGGATCCGCCAGCGCCCGACGCCCCCGGCGCCCTCCCGCATCGGCACGGGAACCCCGTCGACCCACCCGAGGACCGCGCCGGTGGCTTCGTTGCACGCCACCGCGAGATCGACCCATCTTCCCAGGGGAACGACGTCGCGCGCGGTTTCTCCGCCGGCCCAGTTCCAGATTCCCTGCTCCCCGCGCTGCCCCCCGATCTGGAGGCTTCCCGAATCCGACACGAGCATCTTCGGGCCTTCGTAGAAGCCCACGACCACCGACCTGCCGCTGTGCAGCGCGGACGAAGGATACCGATCCAGGAACACGCGGGCCTCGTAGACGATCCATCCACCGGAGCGCGGAGCCAGGGCCGAATCGAATTCCCGCTGGAAATACCCGGAACCCGTGGTCGCCGCCTTCCCGAACGGGCTGGACTCGAGCGGCGCGGCCACCGGCGCGGTCAGATCGTGTCCGTTCCCCGATACATCCCTCGCGACGCCCGCGACGAGCGTGTCGAAGGTCCACAAGGCGACGGTGCCGGAATCCACCCCGAAACGGCGCAGGACCCCGGAGTCGACCCTCGGAGCGGTGGCCGTCGATGCGTCGGGTTCCAGATGCGCGACGGTTCCTGTCCAGACCAGGCGGTAGACCAGCGTCTCGGTGGCCCCCGACGCGCGCCGGACCACGACCCCCACGGCGTCGTCGACACCTGCGATCACCGGGATCGTCCAGGTGTTCCCGTCGCGGATCGCCTGACGCCCGGGATCGCCGGACCAGACGGACAGCACGGAATCGCCGCCGGAAGGGATCAAGGCGAACTGGAACGACGGCGCCACGACCAGGACCACGACCAACGTCGCGGTCCTGCCCGGTTCCACCTGGAAGCTCCCGCTGGATCCGCGCAAGCCCCCGGGAAGGATCGCGTCGACGCGGTAGGTGCCGCGTCCGACCTCCGGGAACACGTAGTTGCCGGACGAATCGGAGAAGATCCGGGCGACCAGCTCGGGGCCGGTCGATGCGGCCGCCGTCCGATTCGCGGATTCGACCCGTTTGACGGAATCCGGAAGCCGCAGCAGACGGATTTCCGCCTGGTCCCCCACGGAGGATCCGTCGGAGCGCACGATCGAACCGGCCACGCGTCCCGCGTTCTCGGTGGAGATCACTCCCTCTTGTGGCGAATCGGCGCAGCCCCAAAGGCTCGCCACGGCGAAGGCGGCCACCAGGAGTCCGATCATGGATCCTCGACGGCGCTTGGGACCGTCGTCGAGGAAGGCCGGGGCTTTGCGCTGACCCGCGGCCGTCCCCCCACCGGGTCCAGAAGTCGAGGAGGCCTCTGGTCCCAGCTTGGAAGAAGCGCCGCCCGAAGCGGCTTCGTTCGATCCCGCGCCGTCACCCATTCCCCAACGCAACAGGAAGTTCTGCAACGGCGACGCCATCATCGTCCCGTAAACATAGGGCCGCCAAGCTCCGATCATTCTTCGACTCCGGAATTCCGTTCATTTCGTGTATCCTGGTGGGATACAATTCCCGTCGGCGTCGGTTCCACCGGCACACGGCTCAGCGGGAAGAACTGCAGGTTCACCTGGAAAACCCGATCCACGGATTCGTGTTGTTGAGCGATCGTGACCAGCTCTTCACGGAAACTTCGGATCCGTTCCACGATCTTCTGGAACCCCGTCTCGTCCACGCCGAGCGTGAGGGTGGAAATATGGCGCTTGGTCGGAGCATGGCGCATCAACGCCTCGCGCGCCAACTGCATCGTCGCGTCCTGGAAGTTGCGCACCGACTGCGAGCGCAGCTCTTCCTGGGTGGTCAAGGTCGGATCCTTCTGGACGTACAACCGGCCCTTGGGCTCGATCAGACCCAGTTCGCGCAGAAGGTCGACGGCGTACTTCGCATCGGATGCCGTGATGGGAGGGTCCAGCTGCTGCGCCAGGAACTTCCAGTCCCCCTGGAAATCCACGATGGTCACCAGCTCCCAGATCGGGATCACGAACCACTTGTTGAACAGGTCGTACTGTTGCACCGACAACATGGTCTTGCGCGCGGGCCGGGCCACCTTGGCCAGCCGCACCAGATGATGGTTCTTTTCCACCAGATCGGTGCAGTTGTTCATGGCGACCAGGATCGAGAAGTATTCCTCTTCCCGGGTGGAATGCCCCATCGCCTGCGACAGTTTCAGGGCGGCCGTCGGGGACAGGTCCTTTTCGCCGATGGCCACCAGCCGCAGGAACGACCGAGACTTGAGCCCCATGCGGGTGGCGAGCCACTGGTAGCTGGCCACGAGCCCCCGGGCTTTGCGGTCCTCGATCCAATCCTTCAGGTATTCGTGGTAGTCGGCGTAGTCGAACACCAGGACCGGCGAAACCTCGTCGTTTTCTTTCGCGGGCTTGCCTTTGGTCAACCGAACAACCCGTTGGAGAGCATCACCAAGGTGCACGCCTCCAGGGTTTCCACGCCGCTTTCGCGAAGGGTCGCGGCGAGTTCGGGATTCTCGGCGCCAGGATTGAAGATCACGCGACGGAATCCGTAGGAGAGGATCTCGTCGGACAGGTCGGTCGAGCGGGCGGCGCCCACGTACACGGTGAGCGTGTCGATGTTCGGCGGAAGATCCACGACGGATTTCACCACGTGGACCCCTCCCAGATCGGGAAGGGCGGGATTGACGCCCACGACCTCGTGTCCCTTGGCCAGCAGGCGAACCTGGGCCATGTTGGCGTACTTGTCGGGCTTCGGCGAAGCCCCCAGGATGGCGACCTTCATGGACCTCTCCGTTTTTCGTGGACAAGGATGTTGGTCCTCACAAAATACGCGACCCGATCGTTTTCGATCAAGTCGCGTCGGAACGAACCCGGAAAATCAGGAGGGAAAGTCACCTGTTTCCAACCGAGCTGATCAGTTTGAAGCGCCTTTTGGTAGTGGTAGACAAGCAACCTCGATTTCCATAACTTCTGCGGCCCTCGCGATTCAATGCGAGAACCGACCGCTACGATCTACCAATTTTTGTCACAAGATCCACGACCGTTCGCCGCAGGGACTTGTCATGAATCTTGTTGAAAGCGATCAACAGATTGCGCTCTTCGTCCGACAGGGCTTGGTTTTCCTTGAGGAGAGGCGGATTTCCGCCGCTCATCATCGTTGAAAAATCCGCCATGAGATCGCTGGGTTTGATCCCTAAAACACTACCAAGCTGATTCATCCGTTGGACAGTGATCTTGGCTTGGCCTTTCTCCATTCGCTGGAGTACCTGATAGCTGATGTCCAACTTCTCGGAGAGTTGCATCTGCGTCAATTTGGCGCGAAGTCGCTGGGCACGGATCCACTGACCAAGTCGCATTTGTTCAGCTTTGTCGGTTCTTGGCACATGCTGGAAGGTCTACTGACGGCCCTTCAGTGTGGAGCTGGCAATTGCTGCAAAATTGCAATTTACCCTATTTTGTTGTAATGTTCGATCTGGCACTGTTCGCATCCGCCCATTGAGCCGCCTAGAATCGATTGGTGAGGCTCGGTGCGGCTTCATCTTCCAATTTCCAAAGGCATCCGAACCATTGAGCAGAGTTGAACTTCATGCCGTCGGGATCGGTGCCCGACACTTCGTTCCTGAGGGGCACATGCCATGCCTGGATCCGTTGGGACGCCTTCCCCAGCTTCTTGCCTATGCCATCGGCATGTCCATGGAACAAAAGGCTAACCAGCTGGTGATTTTCGGACACGCCGACGCGAAAGGATCCAGCGAAGAGCGACGCGCATTGTCGATACGTCGCGCCATGGCCGTGCATGCGCTGGTATGTCATGATATCCGTGAATGGATGGAGCTGTCGAGCCTTGCTCGACTAGAGGAAGTTTCCTTGTCGCTCGCAGGGGTTGCTGGAGTGACGGGATGGGACTGCAACACGAACCAGCAAGGACATCTGCATGCCGGGAAGCCGTCCAGCGCTCTTGCCTACTTCCAGTCGATGTGCGCGGCAAGATTTGGCACACCCGTGCGAATCGACGGTCTGTACTCTTTGGCTTGCTGGCATGGCATCTATCACATCCTTTTCGAGCGGATAAAGAAATGCCTCCAGCGCGAATTTCCAAATCACTATCGGGATGGATCGGATGCCTGGATGGTTCCAAATCTCGGATTCAAGGATGGCGGCGGTATCGTCGGGTGTGGAGCCGATTTCCCATTGCTTCAAACCAAATCGTTTTCGACTTCACGTCGTGTCGATCTGGTCTGTGTTCCCGCCGAAGCGATGCCGATGCCAGCCATTCTTGAGCCAGCCAAGATTTCGGTCGAACAGATTCCTGTCTACGACTCTTCCAAGTACAAGTGGACGGTCTTGGAAGAGCGCGACTTGCTGAGGCGCGCATGACTACTTTCTGGGGTATGTCGATCTCCCGCAGAATCCTTGGTGTGTCGGGCATCTTGTCGGCCCTTTTGGGGCTGAACGCATGCCAGACGACAAGCACGGTCAACACAAGCGACTCCAAGGACGTTTCGTTCACGGCGACCGTTGCCGCCGACCGGATCCCAGACAGTGTCAGTTGGAGTTTCAACGGCAAGAGCGGACGCGGTTCGATCGTTCTCTTGGATACCTCCAAGCTCAGTTACAGGTTCGATTTCACGCTGTCCGAACCACCTGGCTCCAAGCCTTACGATGTCACGTTCTGGCGGCTTTCCATCCAGCTTGCGCGTCTACAGGTCGCCAACGGCGTGTATGAACAACCCACTTGGCGCGATACGTTGGGATTGGTCCTTCTCAAGCGCCTGGACAGCCTTCGCGCCACCAAGGATTCGGCCTCGTATCCAGAATCTGTCAAGAGTCTGATAGAGATCTATGCGACGGCCTTGATCGATGGGGACACCCTGTTCAAGGGCTTTCCCGCGCGTACCGTGACCACCTTGGACACCGCCGCGATCTATCGCGCCGCGATCATCCAAGCCGCCAAGCGGCACCAGCCCTATTCGATTCTTGCGGCGAGTTGGGGGCTTGGGCTCGATTCCTTGGCTACCTACAACCGTCTTGCCAAGCTGGTGTCGGCCAATGGTCCGATCACTCCCGCCGACTCCTTGGCCTTTTTCCCGCCCTACCCGGTGCGCGTCGGCAAGGCGTTGTCGGTCGCATCGCTCAGCATTGGCGGAGAATCGGTT
>JAKPQQ010000200.1 GCA_029557215.1 Fibrobacterota bacterium
GCCAACGCCTGGTATCGAATCGTCGCCGTCATGGTCAAGACGGATCTCGCCTCGCCTTCGAACAGCATCGTCGTCGACGTGAGCGCAGACGCGATATCGGCCACTCCGCGCACCAGGTCCTGGACGATCCCCAAGGACGATGCGCTCTGGGAAATCCATCTGCAGGTGTGCCCGGACAAGAACGGATTCAAGACCGGCGTCGACATCGAACCCGAATGCGCGGAGAAGAAGGAAGCGTTGAAGGTCGACCTCACCCTTCCCGTTCCCGCAACCGGTTGGCCAGCGATCGAGGCAGGAAGCGGCTCCTGGCCTACCTCGCTTCCTGCGGCGGGATGTCCCGTGCTCGGCGATGCCATTCGCTTGAACGTGGGAACTCTCTTCGATGCGGCTCCCTTC
Organism: Fibrobacterota bacterium; assembly: GCA_029557215.1. GTDB lineage: Bacteria > Fibrobacterota > Fibrobacteria > UBA5070 > UBA5070 > UBA5070. The sequence goes on from JAKPQQ010000200.1 coordinate 397, forward strand.
GGCGACGAGAACGTCGACGTTGCCTTGGAACTTTCTCCCAGGGACGGTGGATCGGGAAGCTGGTCGATCAAACCGGTGGAAGGCATCGTCCAGCTGGACGGCTACGCCAACGGCGTCGAGATCCCATCGGGTTCCTACGACGTCAACTGGGTCCTTTCCGACGCGGCCGGCAATCGCTCGAAAATCGCCGCAGCGGCGCCTTGCCTGGACATCCGCCAGTTCGATCCGGAGGTCTCGATCTGGGCGAATCCCATCCTTGTCAAGTCCTACGGTTCGGGAGAAGTCACGTTCCATGTCACGGGCAACTACGATTTCCCCGACGCGGCCGATCTCGACGTGCAGATCGATGGCAAGTCCATAGGTTGGACACAGACTCTGGCGGCCTCCTCGGGGCCGTTCTCCTTCGAGAAGTCCTTCCGCTTGCCCGACCTCAAGATCGAGGGGCTCGCTCCGATGGGCAAGGGGGAGCACACGATCCGTGCGGTTCTCACCTCCAAGATCGACAAGAAGGTGCGGGAGGCGCTGGGCGTCTACGCGGTGGACCAGTTCAAGACCACGATCGTCGAGCCCAGGAGCGCCGCGGCGCGGACGGGAAACGTCGCGATCCGCGGCATGGCGCTGCCTCCCGAACTGGTGGGCGAAGCCGGACAGGCCGCCTACTTCGCCTATTGGATCAAGACGCCCGCAGGGGGGCTGGCCGCCAGCCTGAAGACCGGCGGATACACGAGCAAGGAAAAGCTGCTGGGGAGCCGCGAGTGGAAGCCGCTCCTGGTGCCGCGCGCCAACCAGAGGAAATCCTTCGATCTACTCGCCCGCAAGGGCCGGGACGGGTTCTATCCATCCTCGAACATCGGACTCTGCCTGAGTTCGGCGGAAGGATTGCTCGCCACGTTCCTGCCCGAAGCCGGCATGAAGTCCTCCGACGTGACCGTGCTGGTCGTCTCCCAGGAGTCGTCGAACGGGCAGATCTCGTACGACGCGATCGATTTCAAGTGGGAACCCGGACGCGGCAAGGATGCATCCACCCTCGCGCTCGCCCAGACCGACAAGGGAGCTTCGGGCCCCCTCGACATCGAAACCTCGGAGCAGAACGCATCCTTCACCGCCACCTGGCCGG
>JAKPQQ010000211.1 GCA_029557215.1 Fibrobacterota bacterium
CTGGCGGGCCCTGACGACGGCTTGGTTCAAGAAGACCTATCCCAGCGCCGCCATCACCGAAGTCAACGCATCCATTTCCAGCACGGGCTCCGACCTCGGGGCCTTTCGTTGCACGCGCGACCTGACCTCCAGGAGCCCTGATCTCGTCTTCATCGAGTTTTCCGTGAACGACTGGTCGGACAGCAAGGCCAGCATCCAGCCCTACTCGGAAGGACTCGTTCGGAACATTCTCCTGACGAATCCCAGGGCAGGCGTCGTCTACGTCCACACGGTTCACAACAACACGATCACCTACTACGAAAAGGGCCAGTTGCCGCCTGCCGTGCAGGCGCACCAGGAGATCATGGACCACTACGGAATCCCGTCCATCAACGTGGGCAGGAAGCTCTACGACGCGATCAAGGCCGGGCAAGGAACCCTTGCGACGCTTACCGACGACGGAACCCATCCCAACGACGCGGGTTACAGGATCTACGCGGCCGAAGTCCAGCGCGTCCTCCAGAAATTCATGGTTCCACTCAAGCCAGCCGAATACGTCCCCTGGAGCCTGCCCGCCAAGCTGTTCACCCCGAAGCCCGTGGACAACGGCCTCGTGGTGCAAGGCGACAAGGTCACCGCATCCGGTTGGGCCAAGACCTCCGTCCCCGACACCCGCTTTCCCGGAGGAATCGAATCGAACAAGGCGGGAACCGTTCTGAAGTACTCCTTCACCGGCACCGCCATCGGAGTCCACTGGAACGAAGGAACGGCAGCGGGCGACATCACCTGGTCCGTGGACGGCTCCCCCGCGATTCGGGAATCGGCCTACCTGTCGAAGAACCGGGGCCGGCTCAGAGTGTTCACGAATTCCCTGGCTCCTGGAAATCACGTCCTGACGCTCACCATCCTCTCCTCCAAGAACGCATCGTCCACCGGCACCTGGATCCGCATCAACGCATTGATGAGCAATCCCCCTCGAGCTTCGACCGGCATCTCCGGGACACGGCCGCTTTCGTACGCAGGTGGAGCCAAGCCCGGCCAGGTGGACGTTTTCGGAATGGAGACAGGAGTGCGATTCGGGCGACCAGGCCATTCCTCAGGTGCATTCAATGCACAGGGGAGATCGGTCCGATGAGCCGATCGGAGGGTCCGCTACCGGGCCCTCACTCCGCGATGGATATCGCGAACGCCTCCGCGCGCGGATCGGCGGAGCGCGCCCAGTAGGCCCCGGCGGGCAGTCCCGACAGGTCCATGACGTCGGCGTCGGCGTCGGCGTCGCCCGTTCGGACCACGGCACCGCGCGCGTCGAGGATCCGCAGCTCCAGACCGCGGGTACCCGTCAGTTTCCGTCCAACCTGGCGCAGCGGGAGGGGGCGTGCGACGCGCTCCGCAGCGCTCGATCCACCCTTGAACATGGCCGTGAACGTCTGCGCAACGGTGTCCTGGACGAAGACGTGGCGCTGGGCCGTGGCGACCTTCGTGCCCTTG
>JAKPQQ010000295.1 GCA_029557215.1 Fibrobacterota bacterium
TCGACCGGATGCCCCGTCGACGCCGATAAAGACGGCATCCCAGACCATCTCGACAAATGCCCCAAAGGCCCTGCGGGTGTCGCCGTCGACGTGAACGGATGCCCCGTCGACACGGACAAGGACAAGGTCCCCGATTACCTCGACAAATGCCCCAAAGGTCCCGCTGGTGTCGCGGTCGATTCGACCGGATGCCCCGTCGACGCCGATAAAGACGGCATCCCAGACCATCTCGACAGATGCCCCAAAGGCCCCGTTGGGATCGCCGTCGACGCGATTGGTTGCCCTGTCGACACCGACAAGGACGGCATCGCCGACCATCTTGACAAATGCCCCAAGGGGCCCAGCGGCATCGCGATCGACGCCAACGGCTGTCCCATCGACACCGACAAGGATGGCGTCGCCGATTACGTGGACAATTGCCCCAAGGGGCCCGCTGGCGTCGCCGTCGATTCGAGCGGCTGCCCCCTCGACACCGACAAGGATCGAGTGCCCGACCACCTCGACAAGTGCCCCAAGAGTCCCGACGGAGTTGCCGTCGACGCCAACGGCTGCCCCATCGACACCGACAAGGACAGCGTCCCCGACTACCTCGACAAATGCCCGAACAGCCCCCGTGGGATTCCTGTCGATCCGAACGGATGCCCTGTCGATACCGACAAGGACGGTACCCCCGACCATCTCGACAAATGCCCCAAGAGTCCCGAGGGAGTCGCGGTCGACGCCAGAGGATGCCCCCTCGACACCGACAAGGACAGCGTCCCCGACTACCTCGACAAGTGCGCGCACAGCCCCAATGGGGTCCCCGTCGATGCCAATGGCTGCCCCGTCGACACCGACAAGGACAACGTCCCCGACTACCTCGACAAATGCCCGAAGGGTCCCAACGGCATCCCTGTCGACGGCCATGGCTGCCCTATCGACACCGACAAGGACGGCATCGCCGACCATCTCGACAAATGCGCGAACACCCCCGCAGGAACTCCCGTCGACGCGAACGGCTGTCCCATCGACACCGACAAGGACGGCGTCCCCGAAAACCTGGACGGGTGCCCAAACACCCCTGCCAAGGTCGCCGTCGAAGCCAATGGATGCCCCGTCGATTCCGACAAGGACGGAGTCCCCGATCACCTCGACAAATGCTCCAAGAGCCCCGTCGGAAGCCCCGTCGATTCGAGCGGATGCCCCCTCGATTCCGACAAGGACGGAATCCCCGACGACGCGGACTGGTGCCCCATCACACCAGCAGGCATCGACATCGACGCCAATGGTTGTCCTCGGGACGCCGACAAGGATCGCGTGCCCGACTACCTCGACAAATGCCCCAAGACTCCGATCGAAGTTCCGATCGATTCGACCGGATGCCCTCTCGACGCCGACAAGGACGGCGTCCCCGATTACCTGGACAATTGCCCCAAAACGGCTGCCGGGCTGTCCGTCGACAAGAAGGGCTGCCCACCTGACAAGGACAAGGACGGGGTCCCCGACCGCCTGGACAAATGCAGCAAGAGCCCCCGCGGAATCCCGGTGGATTCGACCGGATGCCCGGTCGACCTCGACAACGACGGAGTCCCCGACTACAAGGACCAATGCCTCGGTACGCCCGCCGGCTCCGCCGTTGAAAAGAATGGCTGCCCGCTCGACTCGGACAAGGACGGCATCGCCGACCATCTCGACAAATGCCCGAAGACCCGCGAAGGACTTCTCGTCGATGCAACAGGATGCCCCATCGACAGGGACAAGGACGGTGTCGCCGACTACCTGGATCGGTGCCTCGGTACGCGTGCCGGACTCCCCGTCGACGACAAGGGCTGCGCCCTCGACATGGACAAGGACGGCGTCGGCGACGAGATCGACAGATGCCTGGGCACCCCCTCCAAGATCGCCATCGACGCCGATGGTTGCCCGATCGATTTGGATCGGGATGGCGTTCCCGATTATCTCGACAAATGCCTTCGGAGCGCCGCCGGAGACGTCGTCGATTCGACCGGTTGCCCCGACGCCCGGTTCGCGAAGGGAAGGAAGACCGTGCTGACCGGGGTCGCTTTCGTGCCGGGCAAACCCGACCTCGCCCCGACCAGCGATTCCGCCCTCGCGAAGCTTGCGGCCCTCCTCAAGAAGGCCCCAAATGCCAAGATCGAGATCGCAGGGTTCACGGACAACAGCGGCAAGCCCAAAGCGAACCAGATCCTGTCGGCCAAGCGCGCGGAAGCCGTCGTGAAACATCTTGTGCGTCTGGGCGTGCCGGCCCAGCAGCTCACCGCGAAGGGATACGGTTCGGCGCAACCCATCGCCGACAACAAGACCAAAGCGGGGCGCGCCAAGAACAACCGCATCGAGTTCCGGGTCAAGTGACCCGGTTCGACGATCGCCGATGGCAGCGTGCGCGGAAGAAGTCGCGCGCGCCGCCATTGCCCAGCCAGAGATACAGGTCGCCGCCGCGATCGCCCCGGCATGGTCGCTGGTGATGTGCCGGATCGCCGAGGGCTCGAAGCCCGTTGGCAGGATTGCCGCCAGGTTCGAGTCAGGGTCGGAAGTCGGTTCCCTTCAACTCCTGGCCCGGTAGCCGAATCCGCAAGATGGCGGGACCGGAGTGGCCGCTGGCGAATTCAACCACGTTGGGGCCCGCGGAAGCGGCGAACGAGCGGGACCAGATGGTGCGGCCTTGGAGGTCGGTCAGGACGGCCCTTGCCTGGGATGGCTCGTCGGCGAAGAACGAAGCCTTGATGGTTCGGCCGATGGCCGAGAGGTTCAAGGCGTTCCCGCGGGCGATGGCGCGCGAGCGGATGGACGTCGCGCCCCATTTGGTGGTCGTGGCGGTCGTCCATTCCTGGTCGTCTTCGACCCGGTCGGTGGGGACCAGCGAGACCGACACCACGTTGTCGTTGCTTTCCTCCGGAACCGTCCGATCGAAGGTGTAGACCGTGTCGCCGGTGCCGTTCTTCGACTTGAACACGATCCAGTCCACGTAGATCGCCCCGCGGAAGGCGTGGGACCAGGCCTGGAGCGCGAAGAAGTCGATCGCCGAGATGTCGGCGGGAACCAGCGCGTTCGCGTCGGCGGGATCGGTGGAAAGCGCAAGCGCGTAGGTCTTCCAGCCGTCCATGGCGGTCGCGCCCAGGGACTTTTCGCGCCAGGTCCACCCTTTGGACATCGTGACGAGGCTCATCGAGATGTACCCGTTCTTGGCGACGCCCGCCGAATCGTAGCGGGCCGAACCCTTCACGTAGGCGCGCACCAGCACCGAATCGTACCCGGACATGTTCGCCTTGCCGACGCCCAGATTGACCTGCCCGCGCCCCGAATCCTTGGCGGAATACAGGACCCGCATGCTGTTGTTCCCGGTGGCCACCGTGTAGTCGGCGGTGGTGTCGCCGGAAAGCTTGGGTAGGCCGGCCGCGGAGCGGACCGCGTTCAGCAAGCCCAGGTCGTAGACGACGCCTTCCCTGGGTTGGTTGCGGTCGAATACCGTCATGGTGCCGTCCCCTTTGCCGCCGGCGTCCCACAGGACCGGGATCATGCCCCGACCGAGCGCGGCCTTGGTGACGTAGTTGTAGAAGTGGCGCCGCGACAGGATGTGCAGCTTCAGGTTCTCCGGTGACAGATTCTGCGACAACCGCTTGAGAGCGCCGAACTCGCCGACCACCACCGGGATGCCCTTGTCCAGATACTTGGGCTTCATCAGATTGAACTGTGAATCCACGTAGGATTCTTCGCCCCAGGTGGGATTGTGCGAGGGGTCGGTGGTCGAGTGGTACGTCTTGCCCCAGTAGAAGAACGGGTAGACGGGATTGCCGCGATACCAGGCCG
>JAKPQQ010000224.1 GCA_029557215.1 Fibrobacterota bacterium
CAAGCGCGCGGGTTCGAAGTGGAACGTGAAGGAGGTCGTGGGGCACCTGGTGGATTCGGCCGTGAACCACCACCAGTTGTGGGTTCGTCTGCACGACGGCGACCTGCGCTTCCCTCCCTACGAGCAGGAACGCTGGGTGGAACGCGCAGGTTACGCCGACTTCCCGTGGCAGGACCTGGTGCGCCTGTGGGCGGGACACAACCGCCTGATGGCATCGGTCGCCATGCAGGTCCCCGTGGAGGCGCTGCACCACCGCTGGCTCGACAAGGAACGCGACTTGAAGGAGCTTCTGGACCACTACGTGGACCACCTGCGCCACCACCTCGCCGCCATCGAAGGCGCGTTGGATTGATTTTTTGCGGTCGGGCGCAATAATCCGCCCCGGCCTCCGTCTACCGTGGCAATGAGAGAGCATTCCTCCATTGCAGACTTCTTCGCACGGGAGAGCCGCAAGCTCGCGGTGTTCGTGCGTCGTCGCCTGGAGGATGCCGCCGAGATGGAGGCCGAGGACCTCGTGCAGGAGGTCTTCGCGGGCCTCTTCGAGAAGGCGGATCCCTTGTCGGAGATCGGCAATCTTTCGGCGTACGTCTACCGCAGCCTGCGCAACCGGATCATCGACCGGCTGCGCTCACGAAAGGCCACCATGTCCTTCGACGCACCCCAGGGCGGGGGGCTCGCCCTGTCCGAGATCCTTCCCCATCCGGGGCTCACGCCCCACGACCACCTTGCCGAGGCGCAGCGCGAGCGCGCCTTCGCCGAAGCCTTCGACGCCCTTCCGGAACTGGATCGCCGCATCATCGAATGCAACGAATTCGAGGGGCTGACCTTCCAGGAGATGTCGAGGCGATGGAACATCCCGGTGGGGACGCTTCTCGCCCGCAAGTCCAGGGCCATCAAGCGGCTGTCGGCCGCCATGGCCGAACACGCGCCGCACAACTAGAACGAAAGGAGACGCGCCATGCGTATTGTCGGATTCTGTCTCAAACTCGTGGGAGGGCTGGCCCTCGCCGCGCTGGTCGCCGGACTGTTCGGCTGGATCGTCCAGCACCTGTGGAACTGGCTCATGCCCGCTCTGTTCCATCTGCCCACGGTCACCTTCTGGCAGGCGGCGGGGCTGGTCCTGCTCTCGCGCCTCCTGTTCGGAAACATCGGAGGCGGCCACCACGGCAAGGGGTGGAAGAAGCGCCACCGCAGATGGCACGAGCAGATGCGGCGCTGCAAGCCCGGCAAGCCGAGCGCCTTCGCACCAGGTGGCGACATCGCCAACTGGGAGCATTTCGACGAATGGTGGGAACAGGAGGGCGAGAGCCGCTTCGGATCGGCCTGCTGCGGGACGGGCGGATGGGGCTGGTGGAAGTGGTGGAAGAACGACGGTCGCGCCGAATACGAACGCTGGCTCGACAAGCGGGGCGGGGCGACGACCGGCGCTTCGGCCTCGGCGGAGTGACGATACGCGCATCCTTGTACTTTGACTCTTCTGATGTCGTTGCAAAAATCCACTAGGCGCCGCCTCTGGCTGGGGTCGGCGCTGCTTGCGATCGGGGTGTTGTCGATGTCGATGGTCCGCGAGGCGTCCGGTGCTCCGGCGTACGCGAATTCCAGGCAGTGGAAGGACGGGAAGTTCCACAATGCCGAGCCGATGGTGAACGACATGTGGGACGCGTTCAAGCGGTCCTTCAAGCGGGATGGCGATGGGCGTCCTTCCAGGCCCCTCCCATTGATCCAGGTGGATCCATCCCTGTTCCGGACGCCTCCGACCTCCGGTCTCCGGCTCACGTGGTTCGGCCATTCCTCTTCGCTTCTGGAGATCGACGGCGCCCGCTTCCTGATCGATCCCGTGTGGGGTCCTCGCCTCGCGCCGGTCTCCTGGACCGGTCCCGAGCCCTGGTATGGTCCTTTGCTCGCCATCGACAGCCTCCCTCCGCTGGATGCCGTCCTGATCAGCCACGACCACTACGACCATCTCGATCGCGTGGCCATCGATAGCCTGGAGCCGCGCAAGCCGCGCTACCTGGTCCCTCTGGGTGTGGGTGCCCGTCTGCGCGGATGGGGCGTGGATTCCGAGCGCATCGTCGAGCTCGATTGGTGGGATTCCGTCCGCGTCGCGGGTGTCGAGATCGTCTCGACTCCGGCGCGACACGCGTCGGGGCGCGGCCTGTTCGATCGCTTCAAGACCCTCTGGATGGGGTTCGCGTTGCACGCACCCGTCCACAATGTCTGGTATTCGGGCGACACGGGACCTCAGAAAGCCTTCGCCGAGATCGGCGAGCGTCTCGGCCCCTTCGACCTTACGCTCGTGGAGTGCGGACAGTACGACCGTGCCTGGCCCGACTGGCACATGGCTCCGGAAAGCTCGCTTGCGGCGCACCGGGCCGTGGGAGGCAAGGCGATGGTGCCCGTGCACTGGGGCAGGTTCCGCCTGGCCTTCCATACCTGGAACGATCCCGTGGAGCGCTTGTTCGCGGCCAACGCCGACGGCAAGTCCAGCATCCTCGTGCCCAGGCCAGGCGAGAGCCTGGAGCCCGCGACCTTCCGCACCGTGGAGTGGTGGAAGGGGTACTGACGGTCTCCTGCCTGCCGCCGCTGCGAGCAGGCTCCCGGGTTTGCACTTCTTCGATTCTATCCCGCGTTCCGGATCTTCAGGTAATCGAGGATCAGGTCGACGCTCTTGTCGATGCCCATACGGCAGGTGTCGACGCAGAGGTCGAAGGGACGGGAGTCGGTCCATTTCCGGCCCGAGACGTCCTGGATGCGGTTCGAGCGCTCCCTGTCGCTTTCTGCGACCCGATCCCGCGCGTCCTCTTCGGAAAGGTTGTACAGCTGCCGAATCCGCTGGCGACGGAAGTCGCCGCTGGCGTGCAGGAAGATCGCAACGTGGTTGGCGTGTTCCCGCAGGGCGTGGAAGCCGCAGCGTCCGACGATGACGGAGGCCTCCTTCTCGGCGATCCGTTCGATGACCTTCGATTCCACGTCGAGCATGTCGAACGTGGACGGAAAGGGAAGCAGGGGAGGCTGGTAGTTCTCCATCGAGAACGTGTTGAAGGACAGGTACGTGCTCCACATCGACTGGAACCGTTCTTCCCTCGAAGCTTCGTCTTCGTCCGAAGCCAGGTAGGCTTCCACCGCCTTGGCGATGGATTCGCGGTCATGGTAGTGGAAGCCGAGCCGCTGGGCCAGCTGCCGTCCGATGTACGCGCCGCCACTGCCCATCTGGCAGCTGATGGTGATCGCAAGCGGTCGGGTCGGGTCCATGCTTCGCCTCCGGTGCTTCGGGAATTTCCATGTCCGGTATCACTGTACGATACCGGAGGTGGCATCCGCACCGGGAAAACGCACGGCACCGGCAGGGCTTCAGCGAAGCGTCCGTCCCTTGTTTTCCGCACGCGACGCATGCTTCCTGGAACGTCTTCCCAGAAAGTACTTTTTCCTCCCTCAGTTCCTTGCCTACCACACAAGATCCACCACGTCGCGATTCCACGATCGCCCCCGTGGCATGCGTGCACGAAGAAGAAGGTGCGACCGTGAGCCTCAAGACTTTCATTCCGACTTCCCACAGGAGCAAGGAAGGGAACCCGCTGTCCCTTCTGCAGGAACGGCTCTGGCTGCTCCACCGCATGAATCCGAAGGACACGAGCTGGAACATCCCGTTCGTCTTCCAGATCGAAGGCGCGCTGGACATCGGCGCCCTGGAGCGCAGCGTCGGGGCGATCCTGCGGCGGCACGAGAATCTGCGGGCTCGCTTCCCCGCCTCGCCAGGCGGAGTCCCGTTGCAGGTCACCGCCGAACCCGCCGCCGTCGTCCTCGACATCGTCGACGCCACCGAGGAGGAGGCCGCGCTTCTGGTCGCCAGGAACGCCGAGCATCGCTTCGACCTCGAGCACGGCCCCGTGATGGTCCACAAGCTGGTCCGGTTGTCGCCGGAAAAGCACCTCCTGCTCATCGACATCCACCACATCGTCGCCGACGGCTGGTCGATCGAGGGAATCCTCTTCTCCGAGCTCCAGAAGTGCTACGAGGCCTACGGCGAGGGGCGCGAACCCGAACTCCCCGAGCTCCCCATCCAGTACCCCGACTTCTCGGCCTGGCAGCGCAAGCAGGATCTGTCCAAGCATCTGGCCTACTGGCGCGAGAGCCTCGCGGGCTACGAGGGGGGATTGGAGCTTCCCGCCGACCATCTGCGCCGCCCCGATTCCGGCAAGCTCAGCGAGGCGTTCGTCCGGCGCTACGACGCCGACTTCTGCCAGGAGCTCGACCGCTTCGCCAGGAAGCACGACGCCACCATCTTCATGGCGCTCCTCGCCGGCTTCGCGGTGCTCGCCCAGCGCTACACCGGCAGGGACGACCTCTGCATCGGCACCACCACCTCGGGGCGTCCGCTTCCCGAGCTCGAGGGCCTCATCGGCTTCTTCATCAACATCCTGCCGTTGCGCGTCGAGGTCGACCAGAACCTGTCGGTGGGCGAGTACATGGCCCAGGTCCGCAAGCTCACGGTCGCGGGGTTCGAGCACCAGGCCACCCCGTTCGAGAAGATCCTGCATTCCCTCGAAGGCGACTGGAAGACGCGCGGCTCCGAACTCGCGCCTCTGGTCGTGCGGCACCAGAACTTCCCCCACACGAAGATGGACAAGCCCCTTCCGGGCGGCGTGCGCTTCAGTCCCTACGTGCAGGGCGACGACGCGGGAGATTCGCCCTCGCGCGGATCGGCGCATGCGCGCTGCGAGCTGGAACTCTCCTACACGGGCAACCGCGACGGGCTCAAGGTGGAGGCGGTGTACGCCTCCGACCTGTACCGCAGGCAGACCATCGAGCGCATCCTCTCGCACCACCAGCAGCTGCTCCGTTCGATGTTCGAGGACGAATCCAGGACCCTGGGCGACCTCGCCATGATGGGACACGAAGAGCAGCGGCGCGTGGCGGTCGACAACAACATTCCGCTTTCGGGGATCGCCGATTCCAGGGTCTTCGCCGAACG
>JAKPQQ010000227.1 GCA_029557215.1 Fibrobacterota bacterium
GCCCCGTGTCGCCTGCGAGCGAGGTTACGTCTATCAATGCGAAAGGCGGGGCGAAGATCCAGACGGCTCGGGGCTCCGAAGGCATCATGCGAGGAGCGAATGCCACTGCATGCAGACGTGTGCCGTTGGGGATACCTCGAAGGGGCACGAGGTACCGTGGCGATTCCGAGCTGGGCACGGATCCGTCGATCGTGTAGTGGATTTCGGCGGCGGCGGTGGGCGATTCGAGAACGAGGCCGCTGGCGGGAATGCTCACCCTGTTGCTGTCTGCGGACGTGTAGGTGCCGATGAAACGTACGGATTCGGTGCGTCCGATGTAATCGCCGGTGGGATCTGGCGGAGAAAGGACGATTTCCGTCTGGATCTCGATGGATTGGTTCGACGTGGATGCGGGAACGAGCTTCTCGCCGGACCACATCACTGTTCCCAACGAGTCGAAGCCTTGCACGGTGATCCGCACCGCCTGGTCGACAGGAGCGGTGACGGAGACGCTGCCTTTTGTGGCAAAGGGAAACGTTCGATCCAGAAGCGCCCACCCATCGGAGGTGTAGAAGACCGTGCGGATGCTGACCGTTCGCTCCCAGAGGCCGGGGGAAATCGACGAGGCCCGAGCCAGGTGGGCGGATATCGCGCGCGTTGGAGCGTCCGATGTCGGTGCCTCGGAGCCTTGACAGGCTGCGAGCAGGCAGGCCATGAGGACCGCGCCCACGAGGCGAGAGGGAAGGAGCTTCATCGCAGACACCGTATGGGAAGAAGTCTGCCGACCAGACCAGATGCATCCTTTTCCACCGAAGTCGACGGCGCGATCGAGTCGCCGGTCCGATCCCACGCCCAGTGGTACTTGCGAATCCAGTCGGTCACGCTTCCGTCGGCTTTCGAAGCGCCGACATCCACGAATTGGGCATTCACGTCCCAGTAGCCGACCGAAAGCGTGTCGTTCAGCTTGCGCATGAATTGCCATTCGACGTGGCTGGGCAGGCGCCAACCTTCTGGACAGATGCCATGTGGACCTTCGCACGTCCGCGTTGGACAGGAATCTGCACCTGCGATGGCGTGCGACGCCTGGTAGAAACGACCGGCGTCGCAGCCGCCCACCGAGTCCGGGAAGCATAGCGAAGAGTCCTTGGAATCCCACGCGAGATCCTGGGCCATCCACTCGAACGAGATGGTGCGGATCGTCCGATAGGTGCGTCCGTCGCGGGGGTCGTGCAGCGAACCGCCCGCCCAGGTCCAGGTTCCTCCATCCGTCGTCTCCTTCCCTTCCAATCCTGCTGGGAAGGAGGCGAGCACGCGGACTCGCAGTCCATTCGCTGTCGACGCGGAATCGATCGTGATCGGAAGGAACGCCGGAGATGCCGTGGTCGGGGCGCTCCCGTCGGTGGTGGCGAAAAGCCGTGCATGACCGCCCTCCGAGATCGCCTTGAGCACTCCCTTG
>JAKPQQ010000237.1 GCA_029557215.1 Fibrobacterota bacterium
TGTCGGAAAGGGTGGCGAACATCCTCGGTGGGGAACCGATCGTCACGACCGCGACGGAGGCGGTCCGCGACCTGGTCGTGGGGATCGGGTGCCGCAGGGGCGTGGCTTCCGGCGCGATCCTGGCTGCCGTCGACGCGGCCCTGCGTAGTCGGAATCTGACTTTCGAGCGGGTGCGGCTGTTCGCGACCGCTTCGCCCAAACGCGACGAGCCGGGTCTGCTGGAGGCCGCCGTTTCGCGCGCGACCCCTCTGGTCGTGGTCCACGACCTCGAAATCCGCTCCCGACGCCGGGTCAAGCGCACGGCGGCGTCCCGCCGCGTGGGTCTGCCCGCCGTTTCCCATCCCGCGGCCCTGGCGGCCGGAAGGAGAACGAAGTGTCTATTGCGACGATTCCGACTGGGGCCGGTGCTGGTGTCCATCGCCCAGGAACGCTGCGGGTGGTGGGAATCGGCCCCGGCCATCCTTTGGACAGAACCCGTCGAGCCGAGGCCGCCATCGCGGCATCCGGGGTCCTGATGGGCTACGCCCCGTACCTGGATTCCGTGAAGGATCTCTGGGGCGACAAGGTGGTCGAGCGATCGGCCATGCGCAAGGAGGTCGATCGTTGCCGCGACGCCCTGGATAGAGCCCGTCGCGGAGAGGATGTCGCCCTCCTGTGTTCCGGCGACGCGGGTGTGTACGGCATGGCCGGCCTGGTCCTGGAACTCGCCCACGGGTCGAACGAGGCGCCTCCCATCGAGATCGTGCCGGGGGTGACGGCCGCCAACGCCGCCGCCGCGAGCCTTGGCGCACCGTTGATGCTCGACTACGCGGTGGTCTCGCTGTCGGATCTCCTGGTTCCGTGGGACAGGATCTGCCGTCGCCTGGAGGACCTCGCCCGCGCCGATCTTCCCGTGGTGCTCTACAATCCGAGATCCAAGGGACGCGCCACCCAGATCGAGGTGGCGCGATCGATCTTCCTGGAACACCGCCCGCGGAACACGCCCGTGGCCGTGGTCACGGCGGCATCCACCGACCAGGAAGCGCGGGAGATCTCGGATCTGGACCGGTTCCTGTCGCTGGAGATCGGGATGCGTTCGGTGGTGGTCGTTTGCGGTTCCGACGCGCGCATCCTGGGCGATCGACTGGTTGCGCCGCGCGGCTACCCCGTGGGCGGCTCGTGATCCTGCTGGCGGGAGGCACGACGGAAAGCGTCCATATCGCCCGATGGTTGACGAACGCGGGACACCATGTCCTGGTCACCCAGGCGACCGAGATCCAGCTGGATCTTCCGGATTCCCCGTTGTTGCGGTTGCGACGCGGACGGCTCGATGCGCAAGGGTTCCAGGAACTGCTGGGCCGGGAACGGATCCGCGCCGTGGTCGATGCGTCCCATCCGTTCGCGGGGCGGCTGCGGTCCGAGCTGGAAGCCGCGTGCCGAAGCCGTGGGATCTCGCGGATCCGGTTCGAACGGAGCGCTCCGCCGTTGCCATCCGGAGCGGTCCTCGCCCAGGACCATGCCGATGCCGCGCATCGGGCGTTCGCGCTTGGCAGGACCGTGCTGCTGACCACGGGATCCCGGACGTTGGGTGTCTACGCCGGGATCGCCCGGTGCCACGGCGCCGTGCTCTGGGCGCGGATCGCTCCTTCGGAGGAATCGGATGCCGCCGTGCTGGAGTCGGGATTGGACCAACGGCGGATCGTCCGGGCCAAGGGGCCGTTTTCCGTCGAAGACACGATGGCGCTCCTGGAACGATCGGGTGCGGATGTCCTAGTGGCCAAGGATTCCGGAGATGCGGGGGGCATTCTCCGGAGGATCGATGCCGCATGGCGGTGTGGCGCCCACGCGGTGGTGGTGCGCCGTCCCGACCCCGAGCGGGGAGCGGTCACTTGCCCGCGGGAGCTGCTTTCGCGGCTTTGGGCCTCGGAGTAGCCGCGGGCTTCTTGGGCTTCGCCGGTTCCGACGCGGCGGGAGCCGACGCCCCGTACATCGCGGGCACCCTTCCCAGGGTGGTCGCGAGGCCCTTTTCGCGCGCGTACTTCTCGATCATGTCGCGATCCCAGCGCTCCATGTACACCGGCCCGGCGCTCTGGAGCGACAAGCCGGTGAGATCGTAGATCCGGTTCCTGACGGAAAGCGGGATCGCGATCTTGTAGCGCCCGGAGGATTGGATTGGCTTGCCGTCCACGAAGACCTGCATGGACGAGCCGCCGAACCGGGAACTGTCCGAGGTGCAGCTCGCTCCGGAAAGGAACAGGAATTCCTTGGGCTGCCGCATCTGCCGCAGGAGCACTTTCTGGACATCGGATCCGGGCAGCTCGAACAGGGAGACCTGTTCCGGAGGGGGGGTGGTCTTCCAAAGATCGCCCATGGTCACCTTGCCTTTGGGAAGGCCGGCGATCACCGCGGAAGCCGGCCAGAAGGCGATGTCGGCACCGGACTCGTGGCGCAGGGCGTCGGCCAGGAAGTTCCCCAGATGTCCTTCGCGCGCCGTTTTTGGCCAAGGTTCCGGCAAGGTGCCCGCCACCGCTTCGGATTTCGATTTCAGGAAGGTCGCCAGGCTGTCGAAGGTGGGTTTCCATTCCGGCACGATGGCGATTCCGGCCGGCGGGGACGTGAGGCTTTCCGTGATCGAGACGGTGCCCCCGCCCAGAGCGATCTCGATCTCCTTCAGCGAAGACGAACCGCTCGGTGCGCGCACGATCCAGGTGTCGCCCTCCTTGCGCATGTCGGCCGTCTGGGATTCGTCGCGGGCTCCGACGATGAGATGGATCCCCGGGACGGTCCGGGCCAGGATGGCGTCGGCATCGGCGCCCGCATGGGACAGGACCACGACAAGTTCCGCGTTGCGCTGCTTGAGAGCCTCGATCGCGGTGGCCACGTGTTCCGCGGGTTCGTTCGCTCTCAGGTCGTAGGCTTTGCTCGGACGTTCGGCGGCGTCCAATTCCGGGTCGGCGACCCCGACCACCCCCACTCGCAGACCGTCGAAATCCCACATCGCCCAGCTCTTGCCGCCATAGGGCTTGTCGGAGAGGGCATGCAGGATGTTGGACGTGAGCACGGGAACCTGCAAGGATCCGATGATCGAATCGAGCCGGTCGCGGCTCCACCAGAAGTCCCGCGTCCCGAGGGTGATGGCATCGGGCTGGACGAGATTCATGACCGTCGCCTGGGATGTCCCCTGCGAAGCGAAGGCCAGGTCGGAACCGAAGATCGCGTCTCCGGCATCCAAGGCCAAAAGCGGGTAATGCTGGGTGTCGGCCTTGCGTCGAAGGCTGTCGACCCACGAAAACAGTTTGGGGGCGGGGTCGCCATGCAAATCGCCCCAGACGAGCAGGGACAAGGCGCGGGGTGGTTCTGCGGCGGTGGCGACCGCCAGGGCCAGGGCGGCGATCCGGATCATGGGAGGGGTTCCTCGTGTGGGGCCGAGTCGACAGGACTCGGTTCCTGGTGATGCATGGAAAGTAGCACCTTGGAAGACCCAGATGGTATCCTCTGCCCCAGAGAGGTGACATTTGGGCTTGAAGAATTTCTTGTCGCATCTGATGGAAGACGACTCCAACCATCCCGGACAGGTGGAGGTGGGGGATGCCGATTCCGCACCTGTGGTTCGTCCGTCGAGTCCGGGACCGGTCCATCCGGCCGTGTTCGCGTTGGGCAAGACCTTGCGCGCGATGGGCGAGGACGCCTTCGAGATGGATCAGGACATCAGGACCCGGTATCTGGCCTTGGCGGAATTGGCCGAATCGGGCGACGCCACCGCGCTGGGGCGGATTCCGGGAAAGGTCTCCGACCACCGCAAGGCGGAGCGCGCCTGGGTCACCCGCAACATCCGGGAACTGGCGGAAACGATCGTGGGGCTGGTCACGCGACTCGGGCGCAACGTGTCCATGGACCGGGAATCGGATCGCCAGATGGAAGGCCAGCTCGAGAGGCTGCGCGGGGCGGTCAAGCACGAAAGCCTTCCCGAGCTGCGCCGTGAAGTGCTCGGAGCGGTGGAGACGCTTTCCGTGGTGATGAAGCAGCGCGACGAGCGCCAACGCGGCGAGATGGCCGCGGTCAGCCGCGAACTGGAGAACCTGAAAGCCGAGCTTTCCCATGCCCGCAATGAATTGGCCGTGGATCCCCTGACGCGCCTGTACAACCGCGCGGCGTTCGACGAACACGTCAAGACCTGTCTGGCGCTTGCCACCTTGGCGGGGAGGGATTCGTGCCTTCTCATGGTGGACATCGACAATTTCAAACGGGTCAACGACGAACACGGGCACCAGGCCGGCGACGCCGTCCTGCGGACCGTGTCGGGGGAGCTCGCCAAGGGATTCCCGCGCAAATCCGATTTCGTCGCCCGCTACGGCGGCGAGGAGTTCGTCGTCGTGCTTTCCGAAGACGGCGAAGAGGTCGGGCGCATGCTCGCCGAACGGTTCTTGGAGAAGATCCGCGGGTCGGTGTCTGTCTGGGAAGGCGCCGAGATCGGGGTGACGGTGTCCATCGGGGTCGCCCAACTGCAGCCGGGCCAGAGCGTCCAGGGATGGATCGCCCTGGCCGACGAGCGGTTGTACCGCGCCAAGGCGGCGGGGCGCGACCGGATGGTCGCTTCCTGACGGATCCCGCCGTCCGGAGCGTATTTCCGGGGCGACCGCGATGGATGTTCCGGTAACTATCATTTTTTGTCGAAGCCGTCATCGAGGACATCGTCCCGCTTCGAACGGCTGGAGAACCGCGATGTCTCGATCCAGCAGCAGAATCCTCGCCGCAGCCTTTTTCGCGACCCTGGCCGTCCTGTCGGTCGGATGCCGCAAGCCGGTCGTGTTCGACCCCATGTCCGCGACGGAAGAGGCCTTGGCCTCCCGCGAACTGGAGTCGGTCACCCAGGGCGTCGTGGGCGCCCGCGGTCCCATCGTGATCAAATTCCGCCATCCCTGGGCGGCCGACGACGAGGTCGGCAAGGACGCGTCCTCCAAGTGGCTCAAGTTCGAACCCTCGATCGACGGACGCCTGTGGTGGAAGGACCACCAGACGCTCGTGTTCGAACCGGAAGACGACCTCGAGCCGGGCGAGCTCCATGTCGGAAGCCTGGATCTGCCGGGACTCGCCGACGACAAACGCCTGCCCGAATACCGGTTCGCGGTGGTTTCGGCCACCCGCACGGTGGAGCTGGAGCCCCAGGGGTTCGAGAAGTCGGAGGGCGACCTGTGGAAGCTCTCCGTGAGGGTGGAATTCAGCTCCCCCCCCAAGGGGGCCGCGGAAAAATGGTTCGACATCGACCAGGACGGAGCGGACCCCAAGGTCAAATGGACTCCTTCGGGGGCCGAGGACGGTTCCGGAGTCCTCGTCGTCGACGGAATCCGTCGCAACGGCGAAAAGCTGTCCATCAAGGTGGATGCCGGCGAGGCGGGACTGGAATCGGACGTTTCCCTGCCCGCCATGAGGATTCCCCTGGCCGACCGGCTCGGTGTCCTGTGGGCCGGCCAGCGCGGCTCGGAAGGCCGCAACGGATTCGACGTCCTCTTGTCGGATCCCGCCGCGCCCGTCGCCGACCTGGAGGGATTGGCGAAGGTCGAAGGCGTGCCGGGTGCGGTGCAGATCGAACAGAACGGGGCGCGGCTGCGCCTGTCGTGGACGGCCAAGCCGGGCGAGGCGAATCTTGTCCTGGAAAGCGGTCTTCCCGGAGCGGACGGGCGCAAGCTGGAAAAGCGGTTCGAGCTGGCCGGCGAGTTCGCCGATTCCAAGCCCATGGCGATGTTCCGGGGATCGGGCAACATCCTGCCTTCGCCGGGCGGCAACCAGGTCCACTTCTTTTCCGTCAACCTGTCGCGCCTTCGCGTCGTCGTGCGCCGGGTGGATCCCTCCAACATCCCCGAATTCCTGTATTCCAGCAACCTGTCGGGCAACGGCGGATACCACCGGCAGCTGGGCGAGGTCGTCTGGGATCGCGTGATCCAGCTGGGCGCCAAGCGCAACACCACGCTCGAGGGAAGCCTGGATCTGGGACAGATGTTGTCCAAGAACGGGGCGGGTCTCTACACGGTGGAGCTGGAAAAGCAACGCCAGGGCATGCTCTACGCCTGCGACGAGAAGACCAAGCCTGAATCCGGCGCGATCGGGGAGCGCCGCGACGACGAACACGAAGGATCGGAAGGGGACGAGGACTACGAGGACATGCGCTGGGGCGAGCGCGACAATCCGTGCGCTCCGAGCTACTGGTACCAGGGATGGGGCGAGCGGGTGTCGCGCAATGTCCTGGTTTCCGACCTGGGGCTCATGGCCTGGCGCGATCCGAACGGGAACCTGGTGGGCGTGGCCCACGACCTGGTCACCGCGGATCCCTGGAAGGGCGTGAAGATCGAGGTGCTCAAGCCCAACGACGCCGTGGCCGCCCAAGGCCAGACCGACGGCGAGGGATTCGCCGAACTGGCGGGGACGCTGTCGGGGACTCTCGTGCGCGCCAGTGCGGAGAAGGACGGCAAGACGCATCTGGGGTATCTGAGGTTGAACGACGGCGAAGCGCGCAACGTCTCCAAGTTCGACGTGGGAGGCGAGTCGGATCCCGACGGATTGCGTCTGTTCCTGTATTCCGAGCGAGGAGTCTACCGCCCCGGCGATTCGATCTTCCTGGGCTGCATCCTGCGCGGCGAGGACGGCCGGATCCTGGACAAGCTTCCGCTGAAGATGACGTTGCGCGATCCGCAAGGACGTGCGGTGGCGACCACCGTTCAGAGGTCGGCCGCCGACGGCCATTTCGCATGGCGTCTGGCCACGCGACCCGAGGACGCCACCGGGCGCTGGTCGGTGCTGGCCGAAGCCGGTCCCGCCCAGACGGCGCTTTCCGTGCTGGTGGAAACGGTTCGCCCGAATCGGATGAAGATCGAGCTGGATGCCAAATCCATCCAGGTGGGCGGGCAGAACACCACGATCCGGTCGCATTGGCTTTCCGGAGGTTCGGCGGCGGGGCTCAAGGCGAAGGTGGAAATGTCCCTTTCCCCCAAGCGGGTCGCCCCGAAGGGAATGGAGGGCTATTCCTTCGAGGATCCCACGCGCGAACGTTCCGGCACCGACGAAGCCGTCGTTTGGGAAGGCGTGCTGAACGCCGAGGGCGCCGCGTCGTTCCGCTTGCCGGTTCCCGACGAGGGTGTTTCGGGGCCCATGACGGCCTGGGTCCGCTCGCGCGTCTTCGAGCCGGGTGGCCAGGCCTCGGTGGACCGTGTCGGGCTTCCGCTCTGGCCGTTCGGGCACTACGCGGGATTGCGCATCCGCACCCGCGACGGCTGGGATTGGACCTCCACGGGCGAGCCAGTCGACTTCGACGTGGTGTCGGTGGGAACCGACCTGAAACCCGCGCAGGGGCGCAAGATGGAAATCGTGGTCTATCGCAATTCGCGCTGGTGGTGGTGGGAGAACGGCGAACGCTACCTGGGATTCCTGGATCGTTCCGAGACCCGCGAGGTCGCGCGCCTGAACACGGTGTCGGGCCAGGGCGTGGTCTACAAGCCGGATTCCAGCGGACAGTATCTGGTCCTGGCGAAGGACCTGGAGAGCGGTCACGTCTCGGGGGCGTCGTTCCACGCCTGGGGGCGCGGCGACGACGCCGGAGGCCAGGCCGGCCAGGCGCCGGTCATGCTCCGGCTGCAGGCGGTCAAGGACACGGTGGAGCCCGGACAGCAACTGGAAGTCCGGTTCCCGTCGGCCAAGAACGGCAAGGCCCTGGTGCAGGTGATGCGCGGCCGTCGGATCCTGTCGCAGGAGTGGATTTCCACGTCCGGTGGCGAGGCGAACTGGAAGACCAAGGTCACCGAGGAGATGCGGCCCGGGGTGTACGTCCAGGTGACCCAGTTGCAGACCTGGCCGGTGCCCACCGACAGGCCTCTGCGCATGTGGGGTCTGGTGCCGGTCGCCGTGGTGGATCCCGCCACGCGATTGAAGCCGGAAATCGAGCTTCCCGCCGAACTGCGCCCGGAAAGCAAGGCGAAGATCCGGATCCGCGAAGGCGGCAAGAGAGCGATGCAGGCGATGGTTGCGGTGGTCGACGAAGGCCTGTTGGACCTCACCCGGTTCAAGACGCCCGAACCGTGGCCGGGCTTCTACGGCAAGGAAGCCCTGCGGGTCGTGGGCTGGGACATGCACGACCAGGTGATGGAAGCCTGGGAGGGACGGGTGGATCGCCTGTTCGCCGTGGGTGGCGACGACGATGCGCGCCGCAAGATGGACGGGGCCAAGGGCAATCCCTTCCCGCCGATGGTGGTCGTGATGGGGCCGATCGAAATCCCCAAAGGGGGCAAGGAGATCGAGATCGACGTGCCGCGCTACACCGGCTCGGTCCGGGTGATGGTCGTGGCGTCGTCGGGCGTCGCCTTCGGATCGGCCGAAAAGGCCGTGCCCGTGCGGGCTCCTGTCATGGCGCTGCTCACCGTGCCGCGCGGCATGGCTCCGGGCGACAAGGCCGACATCCCCGTCACGGTGTTTTCCGACCGCGAGGGATCCGTGTCGGTGAAGCTTTCGCTGGAAGGCGGGGCCGTGATCGAAGGTGGTGCCGAACGGACCGTGCGGTTCAAGGAGGCGGGCGACCAGGTCGTGACGTTTTCCGTCAAAGCTTCCGCGCTCGGCACGGTGGCCGTCCACGCCGTGGCGTCGGGAGCCCACGGCAAGGCGAGCGTCGACCAGCCGCTGGAAGTGAGGCTGCCCGGCGAAATGCGGGCTATCGTGCAGGAGGGTTCTCCGATTGCAGGCCAGGTCTGGAGCGTTCCGTTCGAGGCGTTCGGGGCCGAAGGCACGCGGAAGATGCGCCTGGAATTCTCTTCGATCGGCCTGTTGGGCCTGGAGAAGCGTCTTGACGACCTGATCCGCTATCCCCACGGATGCCTGGAACAGACGATGTCGGGCGCGTTGCCGCAGGTGTTCCTGCGAAAGCTCCTGCCCGATGCCGACGAAGCGCGTTTGAAGCAGGCCGATGCGAATGTCGCGTCGGGACTGGAGAAGCTTCGGACCTTCCAGACCGCGTCCGGCGCATTCTCCCTTTGGCCGGGCGAGGGGCGTCCCTACGAATGGGGCACGCTGTGGGCGGGACGGTTCCTGTTGGCCGCCAAGGCGGCCGGTCACGCGCCGCAGGCCACCATCTGGGATCCGTACCTTCTGCATCTGGTGGATGCATCGGCTCGCTGGAAGCCGGGAGCCTACGCGCGCCGCGGCGACACCCTGGCGCAGGTGGTGCGTCTGGACATCCTCGCCCAGGCGGGCAAGCCCGATCTGGCACGCATGAACCAGCTGCGTCCGGCGAACCTGAGGGATCTGGAACGCTGGATCCTGGCCGCGGCGTACGTTTCCGCGGGGCGCTCCGATGCCGGACAGGAACTGGCATCCAAGGCCGGAACCTCGGTTTCCGACGCGCGCAGCCTGGGCGAATGGCTGTGGTCCGACGTCCGCGACCGCGCGATGATGCTCGAGGCCATGGTGCGCGTCGGCGAACAGGAGAAATCGCTCGAGCTGTTCAAGTCGCTGCGGGCCACGGTGCGCGACGGGAACATGTGGCTTTCCACCCAGGAAGGCGGCACCGCCCTGTGGTCGTTCGCGAGCTGGCTGGACAAGCGCGGTTCGGGTCCCGCCTTCGAAGGCCAATGGCGCGTGGGCGGCGGCGCCTGGAAGAACGTCTCGGGGAGCAAGGGGACCGTGCTGGTGGAACTCCCCGCCAACGCCACCGGGCCGCTGGAAGTCCGCAATTCGGGCAAAGGGGCGCTGGACGTCCTGTTCACGCGGATCGGCATCGATCCTCCGGGGACGCCTCCTCCTCCCGCCAAGGGACTGGCGCTTTCGATCGAGTACCGCGACGCCAAGGGGACGTCCATCGATCCCGCTTCGATCAAGCTCGGCGACGATTTCCGCATCCATGCGACGATCTCCAACACGACCAGCCAGTACCTGGACAATCTCGCGATGGTCCAGGTGTTCCCGGGCGGCTGGGAGATCCGCAACGACCGCCTGGAAGGCGCGGCGGGAGTCGAATCCAACGCCATGCGCAGGGTGGAGTTCCGCGACGATCGGGTGTTCCACTACCTGGCGCTGGCCCCCGGCAAGTCGACGAGCGTGGTGGTTGGCGCCAGAGCCGCCTATGCCGGCACCTACCTGCGGCCCGGCGCCTTCGTGTCGGCGATGTACGACGGCTCGATCCAGGCCGCGGCCACGGGCGGGACCGCGGTGGTCGCGCCGTAGGCCGGCACGGGCCTTGGGATTACCTTTCGCTCCATGACAGAATCCATTGAACAGTCCCTTTCCAACCGCGCCCAAGGCTGCCTCCTGGGGTTGGCTTGCGGCAACGCCCTGGGAGTCCCGTTCGAGGATGTCTGGCCGGCGTCGGAAATCTTCAGGAAGACCTCGGGGAGCGTGCGGGAAATCGATCCGTCGGAAAAGGAAAAGCCTTGGGACGACGACACGGCCCAGGCCGTCGTCGTGGCCGAGGCGTTGGCCGATGCGGGACAGCTGGGGATGCGCACCCTCGCGCAGCGCCTGGTGGTCTGGCGCTCCCGCTCGCCCCGCGGGATTCCCACCCTGGTCGATCGCGTCCTGGACGAGGTCGAGGGCGAAGTGCCCGTGGAAGAGGCCAGCGAAGACGCCTTCCAGCGCCTGGGACGCAACTGGAGCGCCAACAACGCGGCCGTGGTCCGTTCCATTCCCGTCGCGATCAAATTCTGTCGGGATCCGCACAGGATCGCTTCCGAAACCGGAGTGGCCGCCAAGGTCACGCATTGGAATCCGTTGTGCGTGTGGTCGGCGGTGGCCCTGAACCTGGCCATCGCCACGGTCCTGCGGGAAGAAGCTCTGCTTCCAGCCGCCTTGGCCGAAGAAGTCCGCGGCCACGGCGCGCCGGATTCCGTCTGCGACGCCGTTCGCGCTTCGCGGGCGCCGCTTTCCATGTTCCTCCTGGACGGCAAGGCGAAGTCCTACACGCTCAAGGCGATGCAGGTGGGGCTGTGGGCCCTCCAGACCGAAGGAAACGTGGAAGATCTGCTGGAAGCCGTGATCCTGGAAGGTGGCGACACCGACACCAACGCCGCGGTGGCGGGGGCTGCGCTCGGGGCGCGCCATGGGGTCCAAGCCTTGCCGGGACGCTGGATCGCCGCGATCCGCGATGCGGAACAGATCGCCCAATTGGCGCAACGGCTGGTTTAGATCAAAGCGACTGTTTGGCTCCGAAGCTGACCAGCCACGATTTGCGTTCGCCGTCGCCGATAGGGCGGCTGATCGAGAGGTGGTTCACCACGCCGCTGATCGAGCGGGTCATCCCGAAGCGCAAGCCCACACCCATGCCCGTCTTCCAGTCGCCGCGGTCACTCCATGTGGCTTCGTTCGAGACCCGCCCCGTCCCCCCGAAGACGGCCAGCGCCGGGGCCACCGTGAGCGCCTCCAAGGGTGGAGTCCAGCGAAGCTCGGCACCCGACAGAAAACGTCCGCGCCCCGTGAACGCGCGGGCGGGGTATCCCGGAAGGCCGTTGTCCTCGCCCAAGGAAAGCTGGGAGCGGTACACGGGTACCCCGTAGATCGCATCGTTGCTCACAGAAAGGATGGTCTGGAAACGCGACGAAGGGATCCAGCGTGCCTCGAGCCTGGTGGTGGACGTACCCTTGCGGGCATCGGCGCCTTCGAAGAAACTCTTCCAGGTGGTGGCAGCGGTGTGATAGACGTTCCACGCAATTCCCGTCCACGAAGCCGATGCCTGGGCCAGGCCGTCGTCGCGCACGTCGCCGCTCGAAAGTACGTTCGCGTAGGCCGACATGGCGAGCTGCCATCCCAGCGGGATGTCTTCCGTCCACTTGAGGTTGTTGAAGTTGTTCAACCGCACGTGGTCGATGCCGCGCACGGAGAGCGCCAGCCCCAGGCGTCGATCGTCGCGGTGAGGTTGAGGCGCGCGCCAGGCGAGGTAGTATGGGTCCTGGCGCGTCGCGTCGAGCTTGGCCGAGTCCACCGTGAACGCCCCCTTGGCCGATGCGACGCTGTCGAGTTCGCTCTCGGCGACCAACGAAATCCCCAACCGGGTGCTTTCGCCCCAATAACGGATGAGCGACGCGCGTGTCCAGCGGAACCGGCTGTCGGGCTGCACGGCGAAGAGCGCGTCGTTGCTCCAGGTCGCCCCGTACTCCCGCGTGAAGCGCTCGCGCACCGACGGAGTCGCCAGGATCCGCCGCTGGTAGACCCTGTCCCTCCCCTCCAGCGTCCAGGCCCAGCGCTGGTAGCGCGAGCGGTTGGGGTAGCCGACCGTGAAGGCCAGGTCGTGGCCGTCGTTGAGGTCCACGTAGGATGCCTGAATCTGCCCGCCCGGCGCGAAAACCGCGGTGTTCGCGTAGTCGAATGTCCAGCCGCGCTGCAGCTCGGTGGATGAATACACGATGCTCAGATCCTGCCCTGTGCCCAGCAGGTTGGCCTCGCGGATCCCCAGGAACCAATTGAACTCACCGCCCGAACGACCCATGCTGAAGGGAGTCGCCGAACTCCAGCGGTCCCACGATTCAGCGCGTAGAGCCAGACGCCCGTCGTCCAGGCGCAGGGTATCGACACGCGCGTCGGCGAGAAACCTCTCCAAGCGCAGAAGCCTCCCCGCCTCCTTGAGCCGGAGGGAATCGGGCCGGTCGCCGGGTTTCAGGATCAGGCGCTTGCGGATGGTCGCGTCCGATGTGCGCGAATGGAGTACGTGGTCGCGCAGCCATTCCAACACTTGGAAGGCCAGGCTGTCGCCGGCCGTGAGGACCTTCGCGTCTTCCAATGCGCCATGTCGCAGCACGATCACGGTGTCCAGGTGTTCCGAAGCTGCAGGAACGGACGGCGTCGGGGCGAACGGATCGGCAAGCGTGTCCCCCAACGGAGACGATGGCGCAGAAATGGCGATTGTCGCGAGCAGGATGGCGAGCATTCGAGCCAAAATAGCTGCCATTCTTCGGGGCACTAACTTTGATGTGATCCATGAGCGAAGACAGACTTCTGAATCCGGTGCAAAGGCCCGAAGATCTCGACAACGAGAACGTCCTGCGGCCGCGTCGGCTGGACGATTTCGTCGGGCAGCCCGAACTGCGCGAGAACCTGGGGATCTTCCTGCAGGCCGCCAGGGAGAGGAGCGAACCGCTGGACCACGTCCTGTTCGCCGGACCTCCCGGCCTGGGCAAGACCACGCTGGCGGCGATCATCGCTTCCGAAATGGGCTCCAGCCTCAAGGTCACGTCGGGACCGGTGCTCGACAAGCCTTCGGATCTCGCGGGCATGCTCACCAACCTGCAGCACGGCGATGTCCTGTTCATCGACGAGATCCACCGCCTGAGCCGCACCGTGGAGGAATACCTGTATCCCGCCATGGAGGACTTCGCGATCGACATCCTCCTGGAAAGCGGGCCTTCGGCGCGCTCGGTGCATCTGCCGCTGCCGCGCTTCACCCTGGTTGGGGCCACCACCCGCACGGGCATGCTCACGGGGCCGCTGCGCGACCGGTTCGGACTCACGTTCCGGATGGACCCCTACAAGCCGCAGGAGATCGAAACCATCGCCCGCCGCACCGCGTCCATCCTGGGGTTCGGGCTCGACGCGGAAGCCGCCTCGCTGCTGGGCCGCCGCTGCCGCGGCACGCCGCGCGTGGTCAACCGGGTGGTGCGCCGGTGCCGCGACGTGGCGCAGGTCACCCGCAAGGAGGCCATCGACGCCGCGGTGGTGGAAAAGACGCTCGCGATCCTGGGGCTGGACGCGCTGGGTCTCGACGAGATGGATCGACGGATCCTGTCGACCCTGGTGGTGCGGTTCGACGGCGGCCCGCTGGGGCTGTCCACGTTGTCGGCGGCGCTCAACGAGGAGCCCGACACGATCGAGGAAGTCTACGAACCCTACCTCATCCAGTTGGGCCTGCTCGCGCGCACGCCGCGCGGGCGGGTGGCGACTCCCGCCGCCGCGCGCCACCTGGGCGTCAAGCCGACCGGCGCGTTCCAGGAAGGCCTGTTCGACTAGGCTTGGAACCCCGACGAACCGGGGGCGACGTTGGTGCTTTCGTGCCAGGCCTTCGAGCGTTCCACCATGTCCTTGACCACGCGCCCCAGGTTCGCGTTCATCAGTCGATGGTGGTCGTAGAGCCACTCGATGCATTCCTTGCGCAGATCCTGCGCGAGCGCCACCGACGGCCCCTGGCTCGCGCAGGTGGAGCGGATCGTCGCGAAGGTCTTCAGGAACTTCTGGTGGGCGCTCTTGTGCTGCAGTTCGCCGCGGTCCCTGCAAAGGCTCATCGCTTCCTCTTCGCGTCGGAACGCCCGGATGGCCAGCGCGCCCACGAGCTTGAACCGGGCTTCCAGATGCGGCCAGTCCTCGTTGTTCAGCACCGACACCTGCAGCTGCTGGAGATGGTCCAACAGCTTGGGCAAGGCGTCGTCGACGTCCGGAAGGTGCACCGAAATGCTTGTGATGCGCTTCGAGATGGTCATGATCCTGCTGCCCCAATGATAGCTTGGACACGGGTGCGGCGCCACCCGATTCGAACCCGAAGCGGATCGCGCGGGCCCGACATCGCCTATTCGAACACGATGGTCCGGTTGCGGTGGCGGATGACCCGGTGGGACAGATGCAGCCGCACCGCGCGGGAAAGCACCATCTTCTCCAGGTCGCGCCCCTTGCGGACGATGTCGTCGACCGTGTCGCGATGGCTGATGCGCACCACGTCCTGCCCGATGATGGGGCCTTCGTCCAGGTCTTCGGTCACGTAGTGGGCCGTCGCGCCGACGATCTTCACGCCGCGTTCCCAGGCCTGGTGGTACGGACGTCCGCCCTTGAAGGCGGGAAGGAACGAGTGGTGGATGTTGATCACCGGCGCCCGGCTTTGGGACAGGAATCGTCCCGACAGGACCTGCATGTAGCGCGCCAGCACGAACAGCTCCACCCCGGTCTCCGATGCCTTTTCCAGCACGGCGGATTCCGACAGGGCCTTGGCCTGATCGTCGCCGGCCTTGGCGGGCAGGTCGATCCAGGGAATCCCGTAGTGGTCCACCAGCGGTTTGGCGTCCCGGTGGTTGCCGGCCACGAACGCGACCCCGCCCGGAAGTTCGGAGATGGAGAACCGGTGCAGGAGATCCACCAGGCAGTGGTCCTGCTTGGACACGAGGATCCCGATCTTGGGACGGTCGCTGGAAAAGCGCAGGCTCCAGTCCATGCCCATCGAGGTCGCGATGGGGGAGAACGCCGCCTTGAAGGATTCTGCGTCCAGCGAAAAGCCTTCGAGCTCCCATTCCAGTCTCAGGAACGAGGTCTTCTCGGCGAGATCCGCATGGTGGTCGGCGTGGACCAGGTTCGCGCCGTAGGTGTGCAAGAAGCCCGTCACGCGCGCCACGACGCCTTTCGCGTCGGGGCAGGACGACAGCAGGATGGCCGTCTTCAAGGGATCTCCACCAGGAACGGATCCGAGCCGATGGACTTCAACGAGCCACCGGCGAACAGCAGGGGGCGCGTGGAGGCGATGTCCAGGCGGGGGAGGGAGTCCTCGTCGTCGAGCAGGCTTCCCGAGCGGACCTTCACCCAGATCTTCAACGTGGCGCCTTTTCGAGTCGTGATGGAGCTTTCGAGCGGACGGGCCAGGGTGGTCATCTTGGCCACCACGACATGTTCGATCGTGGTTGGATCGATCACCTGCCACGCAGTGGTGGCAACGGACGCGAGGTTCTGGTCGCTCGGCGAATTCCATTTGAACATCAGGGTGTCCGACGACTGGACCTTCACGTCGAAGATCGTCTTGCGATTGTAGGTGTCCAGCTTGTCGGCATCGGAACTGGCGACCATGTGGAGCGTGGAATCGACCAGGTAGAACACGAGTCCCCTGGCCTGGCCGCCGGGAACGTTCGGAAATCCCGCGAGGGAGCTCGAGAAAAGCGTCTTGACCGCGGTTCCGGTGTCCCATGCGGGTTCCCAGAACGCCGAAGAGGGCGTCTCGCCGGAGGGCTCTCCGGTTCCGTCGGAGTCGCCGTCGCCGCCGTTGTTCCCGCCGTTGTTTCCGCTTCCGGAGCTGGAGGTCGACCCTCCGATCGCGGTCGTCGCGCAGGTGCTGTCGGAGTCGGCGCAGCCGGGCGCCGTGCCCCGGTCGCAGGCGGCCAGCACGATCGCAGAAGCGAGAAGGATGGTTCCTGTCTTCATGGTTTCTCTCCTCGGATGAGGCGTTCCAGTTCGTCGGGCTGTTTCGGGATCGATTTCGACAGATTCTTGCATCCACGTCCGGACACGACCAGGTCGTCCTCGATGCGGATGCCCAGGGAACGGGTCCAGGTCCGGCCTTCCAGCCTGATCTTGAACGTGCCGTACAGCCCGGGTTCGTTCGAGATCATCAGACCTTCGCGCAACGGCTGGTCCTGGTAGATGCGGAACGGGTCGCCGTCGTGTTCCTGCTCGCCCATCAGGTGCGACAGCCCGTGCGGTTGGCGCGGGTGCGCCTTGGCCTTGTTGGGAAGCGTCTTCAGGGCGCCTTCCACGTACGGACGGTGCATGGTACCGCCTCTGGAGACGAACCGTTCCTCCAGGATGTCTTCCAGACGCTGCCAGACTTCGCGGTTCAGCTCCCGGATGGTGATCCCGGGCTTGACGAGCGATTCGGCGTGGGCCTGGGTGTCGAGCACGGCCTGGTAGAGCAGTCTCTGGAGCGGATCGAAGGTTCCGTTGGCGGGGATCGTGCGGGACAGGTCGGCGTGCATGGTGGCCGACCTCGCCCCGAAGTCCAGGAGCACCATGGAGCCTTTTTCCACGGGTTCGTCGTTTTTCATGTAGTGGAGCGTTCCCGCGTTGGCTCCGGCCGCGCAGATCGTGGGGAACGCCAGGCCCCAGGCGGTGCGGCGCAGCATCGCGCCTTCCAGGACTCCGGCGATCTCGTGCTCCGAACGCAATCCGGGTAGCTGCGGCAGAAGCTCCAGGAACGCATCGCGGGTGGCGTCCTGCGCCAGCTTGCATTCCCGTTTTTGCCAATCGTCCAGAGGCAGGCGCAAACCGTAGTGTTCGGACGCGATGGATTCCACCCGACATTTCGTGTCGCGAAGCAGCGAGCCCACCCGTCGGGCGAAGGCCGCCGTCGGGTCGTCGCGCAGCGACTTGCCGCCGGGGTAGCTGTGGTGGAACACGCCCATGCGGCGGTTGCGCTTCCCAAGGGCGTGCAGGAAGGCGGGAAGCTCTTCGGCGGGGCGGATGTCGCGGATCCCGAGCAGCTCGCGCAGGAAAACCAGGTTCGCTCGGGCTTCGCGTCCTCCGGGCGGGAGAAGCCCAAGACGGATTCCGTCCCAGAATTCCTTGGCAGGATCCTTCCACGGGAGGAACAACGTTTCGCGGGCGGTTCGCGGCGCTCCCGGATCCAGGACCAGGCTGGCTCCGGTCTGGTTCAGGCCCGTCAGGTACATGACGGATGGTTCCTGGAACACGCGCACGCCGCTCATCAGGTACGGAAGCTCGCCACCGGGCTCGCGTTCCAGGCCGTGGAACACCCATGGGAATTCCGCCGCGGCCAGATGCTCCCGCCTGCGACGGGAGTAGTGTTCGCGGGCCTCGGTTCCCGCCGACGCGGTCACGTAGACGCGCGACAACTTCTGCAACATCCGTTTATCGACCATCCTGCCTTGAATTCTAGCAGGTTTCGGGCCGAACCAGGTATTTTTCGTCCGCTATGGACATCATCACTCGCTGGATCGACCGCTCCGCCACCCTACGCATCACGGCTCTGGACGCCACCCGCGCCTGTCGGACCATCTGCCTGATCCACGGCCTGGACGGCGAACCCGCCCGCGCATTGTCGCAGGCGATCTGCGGGGGACTCCTCATGGCCTCCGATCTCAAATCCATGCAGACATTCTCGTTGCAGCTGGATTGGGGCGGGTGGACCAGCCATGTCGACGCGACCTTGGAAGGGCTCGTGCGCGGACTTCTGGTGAAACGCAGCCACGAATCGACTTCGGCCAGGGTCCAGGGAAGGCGGTTCGGGCAAAAGGGATTGGTGTACCAGAGCATCGTCGACGTGGCCGCGACCGATCCGGCCGGAGCCCTGGAAGGCTTCCTGCTGCAGTCCGACCAGCAGCCCACTCTGGTCGATCTGCAGGTGGATCTCGATCGCGAAGGATTGCCCTCGTCGGCTCGCGGCGCCTGGCTCCACGGGTTCCCCGACACCAAGCCCGAGCACCTGGCCCAATTCCTGTCGTCGTGGCGCTCGCGTGGCGAAGGCTGGAACGCGGTTTCGCCGTGGATGGGTCTGGTGGTGGGGCCATGGGACGCCTTGGGTTCCAAGGAGCCCCAGGCCTTCTGCCCGTGTTCGGAAGAAAAGGCCATGGGCGCCCTGGTGGCCCTGGGGCGCAAGACCCTGGAAGAAGCCCACGAAGAAGGACGCGACCTGGAAATCATCTGCGATTTTTGCCACAGCCGCTACGCGTTCCAGGCCGGAACGCTCCTTTCGCTCCTGGACGGCGCCGCGCAAGCGTGAGCTTTCGGCTCCGGCAGCGTTTCCTGTTCGAGTACGGATTTCGTTTCCAGGAGCGTCCCGATCGGGTGCGTCGGGTTTCCAGGGAATAGACTTGGAACATCGGAAGACGATCTTCCACCTTAGAACCTGGAGCAACCCGCCATGATCCGAACCCTTCGAAATTCCGCCGTCGGCCTGATCGGGGCCGCCGCTGTCTGTTTTGGGCAGTGGGACGTCAACCAGCTTTGGGCCAGCACGGTCAAGCAGGGAACCGCTTGGGGACAGGTCCACTTGGCCCTGGATACCCTCGACCTGGATGTGACGGTTTCTGGCGGTCTGATCCGCACCAAGGCCACCATGTCCTGGACGCCCGGGCTCCTGAGCACGGTCGCTTCGCGATGGGTCTCCGACTGCTCCGTCCAGCTCAAGATGGCCGATACTGTGACGGTATGCGCCGGCGGCTACAGCGTGTACGACACCATAAGGAACGAAGTGGCCGACAGCCTGGAGATGCGAAGCTACCTCCAGCTGCCCTTCGACGCCGCCGCCACGGGACTGTGGCTATGGGTGGGCGACCAGAAGCAGACCGCCTACGTCATGGATAGATGGAAGGCCAGGGAGCAGTACAACCAGATCGTCGGCGCGCGTCGGGATCCGGTTCTCCTGGAAACCTGGGGCAACGGCTCCTACAACATCAACCTGTTCCCCATGAAATCGGGCGAGACCCGCAAGATGCAGATCGAGATCGTCCAAGCCATGAAGGAAGGTCTCGCGCTGCCCATCCTGGCCCGCAGCCGCAAGGTCTACGACGACGTCAAGCGGGCCTATGTGGACGATCTCTCGAGGGCGGGATTCGTCCGCCTCGCGGTGCGCTCCGACGTCAACACGAACACCACCTTGGACCTTGGCGCCTTGGGACGGATTCCGGTGGTGACGGGCACTTCCCTCCATTCGTGGAACTCCCCCGACAGCGTGGTCATGACGGTTTCCGGCAAGCAGCCGGATGTCTGGACCGCTGTCCGCGACGGCAAGGGCGCATTCGGTGGCAACCCCACGTTCAAGGGCGCCGACCTGCGATTCGAGTCCGAGCCCATGGAGCGTCTGATCGTCCTGGACGCCGACGACAGCCTGGAACGCGTGCGCAAGATCGCCCTGCTTTCCCTGCTCAAGTACGGCAAGGCGCCCTACAGGGCGAATCTCGCTTGGTTCGACGGCAACGGGATCCAGAAGCTCTGGAGCGAATCCAAGAGCATGGATGCGGGTACGGCGGCGCTGGATGCGTTGGCGTTCCTCAAGGACTGGAAGCCCTACGTCAAGGCCGACGCCAGGCAGGTCCTGGGCGAGGTGGCCAAATCCGATACCGGAGCGGTTGTGGTCCTCGTTTCCACTTCGCCGTATCCTGCCAGGAATTGGAACTGCGTCTATCCCGCCTCGGGAGGCGCCGATACCGAGGGTGTCGCACGCTACTACGCCTGCAGCCAGGCCTACAGCGACTACTGGAACGCCTACTCGGCGACCTGGAGCAAGCTGGGCCAGGTCTTGACAGGAGCCAAACTGACCTTGTTCGGGTGGTGGAACAACTACTACGTCTCCAACACGGCGACCGCGACCGGTGGATTCTCGTTCGGTTCCGTCGCCTACCCCTGGAACTACTGGCGGGTGAAGAGCGATTCCGTTTCGGCGCCCGCGATGTACGGTCCCAACCGCCTCGGGTATCGCGAATCGCCCCAGAATCTCAAGCTCGAGATCGACGGGATCGTGCTCGACAGTTTGGCGTACCTGTTCCAGCGGACCAACAACTATTGGTACTGGGGGGACGTGTTTATCCGGCCATTGATCTCCAGGAACATGGACATGATCGCGACGCGCAAGACATCGTCCGAATACGTGAACACCTACGACGATTCGCTTCCCTTGGTGTTCGCCGCGCGCTACGCCAAGGGCGGTGTGGCGAATCTCAAAGTGACCGGAACCTGGGGAGGGCTCCGGTTCCTGGGGACACGCTCCGTCGTCGTTCCGGATCCTTCGGGAACGGAGTGGGGGACCCGTGTCTGGGCAGGCGAATACGCCAACATGCTCCAGCCCGACATCTGGGCCGACACGACGATCCAGAGTTCGGTCCGCGCCATCGGCAAAGGGTACGGCATCGTGACTCCCGCCACGTCGTTCCTGGCACTGGAACCCGGCATGAAGCCACTGGACAGTTTGGCCGGCACCGCGAACGGGACCTCCGACGCCAAGGCTGGAATTCTCTCCTACAGCAGTTTGAATCGATCCACGGTCAATTCGGAAGTGGTCCTGGTTTCGCAGGAAGCCAGCGCCTTGGACGCCACCAGCCTGGAAGACCTGCTGGCAGGTCGGATCACCTCGGTCAAGAAGTCTGCCGTGCTGCCCGAAGTCGGCCTGAAGATCCGCACCGGAAGCGTCGTCGATCTCGAGGTGCTCGGACATGAAGAAGGATTCGCCAAGGTCCGCATCCTCGATCTGAAGGGGCGCGAGATCGCGAGCGTCCCCATGGCGCGCTCGGGTGGTCGCCTGGTCGCCTCCTGGAAGCCCACCGGTCGAGGCCTGTTCTTCGCCGTGGCCGAAGGCGCGCGCTGGAAGCACACGAGCACCTTCACCGTCGGGCGCTGAGGCTCGCTCCCTTCCGATACAACCAGCCACAGGCCGGCCACTCAGGGAGCGCCCCATACCTGGATCCAACGAGCGTGAAGGAACTGCCGCCGTTCCCTGAGTGACGGCGACAGCCGTTGTATCGAAGGGCGGCGGACAAGAAATGGAAAGGGCATCCCCGCCGGGACGCCCTTTCCATTTTCCGTCGCTTTCGAGGCGGGTCAGCCGCGTTCTTCGCGGGGCACGTAGTCGCGCTTGGTCGCGCCCGTGTAGATCTGGCGCGGGCGGTTGATCTTCAGACGCGGAGCGTCGTGGATCTCCTTGTAGTTGGCGATCCAGCCCGGCATGCGGCCGATGGCGAACATGACGGTGAACATGTCCAAGGGGATCCCGATCGCGCGCAGGATGATGCCCGAGTAGAAGTCAACGTTGGGGTAGAGTTTGCGGTCGATGAAGTAGCTGTCCTTGAGCGCGACTTCTTCCAGGTGGCGAGCGATGTCCAGGAGAGGATCGTCGATCTTGAGCTTGGCCAGGATGATGTCGGCGGCCTTCTGGAGGATGCGCGAGCGGGGGTCGAAGTTGCGGTACACGCGGTGGCCGAACCCCATGAGCTTGAGACCCGAGTTCTTGTCCTTGACCTTCTCCATGTAGGCGGCGGGAGACAGATCGCCCTTGCGGATTTCTTCCAGCATCTGGATCACGGCCATGTTGGCTCCGCCGTGCAGAGGGCCCCACAACGCGCTCACACCCGCGGCGCAGGAGGCGAACATGTTGGCGCCCGAGCTCGCGACCATGCGCACGGTGGACGTGGAGCAGTTCTGCTCGTGGTCGGCGTGCAGGATCAGGAACTGGTTCAATGCGCGGGCCACGTCGGGATCCGGCGTGATGCGGCCGTTGGGGACGGAGAACATCATGTGCATGAAGTTCTCGGCGTACTTGAAGTCGGGACGCGGGTACATCATCGGCTGGCCGATGTGCATCTTGTAGGTCGCGGCGGCGATGGATCGGACCTGCGAAAGCAGGCGCGCGGCGCTTTCCTCGAAGTTCGACTCGTCTTCGTTGCCCAGCACTTCGGGCGAAAAGCACCCCAGCGCGTTGATCATGGCCGAAAGGATGGCCATCGGGGGGGCGTTGTTGGGAAAACCCTGGAAATGGTTGCGCATGCTCTCGTGGATCATGGCGTGCTTGGTGAGCAGTGCGGAGAATCTCGCTCGTTCGGCTTCGTTCGGGAGTTTTCCGTAGATCACCAGCCAAGCGGTCTCCACGAACGACGACTGTTCGGCCAACTGCTCGATGGGGTATCCGCGATAGCGCAGGACCCCTTTGTCGCCGTCGATGTAGGTGATGGCCGACTGGCACGAACCGGTGTTTCCGTAACCCTCGTCGAGGGTGATCATTCCGGTCTTGGCGCGAAGTTCCGAAATGTCGATCCCGAGTTCCTTTTCGGTTCCTTCGACGACCGGCAGTTCCCAGGATTGTCCGTTGTATTCCAGACGAGCAGTGGACATGATGGCGTTCCTCCAGGTTCGATTCTTGCGCTTAGGTCTCAAACTAGCAAGTCGATCCCGTCGCCGAGGAGGACAATTCGCGCCCCGACCGCACCGATCAAACCGTTTGGCTGTACCTGCCTTCGCCGGTCCCCAGGAGCGGGTCGAAGAGGAATGCGATGTTGCGCACCGCGAGCCGGCCGGCCGTCGTCACCTGGAGCGTCGTGCCGTCGAATTCGCACAGGCCGTCCTGGCGGAATCCGTCCAGGCGTTCGATCCCCGCGGCCAGCAGATCGCGCGTTTCCCGTTCCTGAAGGCCTTCGTCCGTTCCGATCCTGTCCAGCTCCAGCCGCCCCTGGCACATGATCGAATTGATCACCTGGCGGGTGAACCGCTCCTGGCGGGTCAGCACGTAGGCGCGTTCCACGGGCAAGGTTCCGGCATCCGTCGCAAGCGTGTACTTGGAGCTTTCCTTGACGTTCTGCACGTAGCCTTCGTGGAGCTGCGAAATGGCCGACGCCCCGAACGACACGACCTGTCCGGTCGTCCGCTTGGAGCAATACCCCTGGAAGTTGCGGTGCAGGTTGCCGGTCGCCAACGCGACGGCCAGTTCGTCGTCCGGACGCGCGAAGTGGTCCATCCCGATGGGCACGTATCCGGCGGCGGAAAAGCCTTCGTAGGCGGCCACGGTCATGGCGATCTTGGACTCGGCGTCGGGGAGCCCCTTGGCTTCCAGCGCCTTCTGGTGTTCCTTGGCCCACGGGACGTGGGCGTAACTGAAGGTGGCCACCCGGTCGGGGGCGGCTTCGATGGTCTTCCGCACGGTGTCGGAAAACGTCTGCGGCGTCTGGTGCGGCAGTCCGTAGATCAGGTCCAGATTCACCCCGGTGAACCCCAGTGAATGGGACTGGGCCACCAGATCGGCGGGTTCGATGCGCGGGAACCCGCGGTTGACCGCGTCCAGGGTGGCTTTCTGGAAGTCCTGGAGCCCGAACGAGATGCGGTTGAACCCGGCCGCGCGGATCTCTTCGAGCTTCCTGGGCGTGATCAGGTTGGGGTCGCATTCGATCGCGATTTCCGCATGGCCGGCCAAGGGGCGTCCTTGCAGCAACCGACGCACCACCTCGGCCAGATGCTTGATCGGAGCCGCGTTGGGGGTGCCGCCTCCAAAGTGGATCTGGGTCACCGGGCGCGAGGCGTCCAGCAACGGCAGGACGCGGTCCATTTCGCGGTGGAGCGACTCGAAGTACCCCGTCACCGCCGATCCCGGTTTGCCGATCTCCGTCGTGCATCCGCAGAACAGGCACTGCTTGGGGCAGAACGGGATATGCACGTAGAACGACAGGTTCCGGTCGCCGATCCCGTTGGACCGCTCGAACAGGGCCAGGATGTCGGATTCCGACCATCCCGTCCTGAAGTGCGGCGCGGGTGGGTACGACGTGTAGCGAGGACCGGGAACGTCGTACTTGCGCAGGAAATCGGCGGTTAACGAAAAGGGAGGCTCTCGCCTCCCGTCTTGGTGGGCCATGGAACGGAAAGATACCCGTCCACGCCCGGAACACCCAATCAGATCAGAACGAGAACTGGTGCTGCACGCGCAGGATGTTCGCGCTGGCGTCCGAGGCTTCCGCTTCCCAGCGCTGGAACCCGATCTGCACCTTGTTCGAGTGGCCCTTGAAGTAGATGTTCAGGCCGACTTCGCCTTCGTAGCCGGAGTTGCCGTGTTCGGCGACGGCGCTGGAGGAGTAGGTCTTGACCGCCTCGTCGACATCGACGTCCTTGTCGATGATCGATCCGCGCAGCGCGGGTTCGAGCACGATCCCTGCCGCGGCGACAGGAATGGCGTAGCCTGCCTGCACCGACACGGCGTAGGAAAGCACCTTGTTCTCGGGACGGTAGAACTTCTGGATGCGGGCGTCGGCCACGGCGGTCAAGTTGTCCATATGGAACAGGATGTCGGCGCCGCCGCTCAGGTACGAAGCGGTCACGATGCTTCCGTTGCTTTCCTTGAGAACATGCGAATGGTCCATGGTGCCGTCGATACCGATCGCGAGCCCCATGCCTGGTTCGCCTGCAAACGATTCCGTCCGCTTGGGCAGCGCCAGACCCGGGATCGGCGAGGCGACCAGGCGAGCGCCGTAGAACAATCCGTCGGTCTCGGTGCTGTCCACCTTGCCCTGGTCGCGATTGTTCTGCACGTCCACGGAGAACTGGAACTGCTTGTGGTTGAGCTGGTAGCGAGCGCCGTACCCGATGTAGGCGCTCGGGAACAGCACCGTGGCGCGCGGCACGGGCAGCAGCAGTTGGCTGGAGGGGTCGCGGTAGGCGGGCTGCACGTTGGGCTGGTCCTGGCCCACGGTGATCACGTGGGAGAGCGATCCGGTCTTGATGGTCTTGGCCGCCCACAGGTACACCAGGTCGACCGCGCGTTCCTTCTTGCCGGTCTTGTCGGCGTTGTCGGCGGCGAACGAGATCAAACCCTTCCAGCCTTCGCGCTCGGCCGACACGGTCAGGCGGGCGCGGCGGTTGTAGAAGTCCACCGGATCGGATTCCCCGAGCTTCCCGCGGTTCACGTCGAACGCGTTGCCCTTGCTGTCTTCCGCCCAGTTCATTTCGGCGCGGTTCTGCATGACCGCGCCCACGTCGAGCTTCACGGTGGAATCGGCGAGGGAGACGGGAATGCTCCAGGCGGCCGGCGCGAATGCCAGTCCGAGAACGGAAAGTGTCAGGGTCGATCGACGCATGGATGGTCCTTTCGTTGGGAACAGACCGTGATGGAAGCACGGAATGGTGCCTTGCCTCCAAATGGCGGTTGCTGCCTATAGAGTAGCGTTCCGGAGGAAAGGTTACAATGCCATTTCTCGTCGGTTTCTGTCTCCGACGGGAACGCCGGTCAACCTCCGAGGGCGGCTTCGATGCGCGAGATCCGCGTTTCTAGGTCGGCGACCCGGGCCTTCAGGACTTCGACGTCGTCGCTGCGGACGGGGATCGCCGTCGCCGGAATCTGCACCGGCAGTTGCGGCATCTCGTCGGAATCCGCGTCGTCCAGCTCGGGGACGAGCGACGGATCGATCATTTCCGCCAGACCCACCTTGTGCCGCCAACGCGGTTCGCGTTGGCCGGGTTGGCGCGGGACGCGGGCCACCGGAGCGTCTTCCATGGCGACCATCGCCTCGAGCGATTCTTCGGTCTGCTGCGGCGAAAGGTCGATCATCTTTTCGCGGGCGCGGGTGCGCAATTCGGAAGCGGTCTGCTCGCCGCGCAGCAACAGCAGGCTGAACAGGGCGACCTGGCCCTTGTTCAGGCCCCAGCGGTGTTCCTCGAACAGGGTGTGCTCGTATTTGCGGACTTCGTGACCGCCCTTGGGTTCGATGAAGTACAACAAGCCCTTGAGCTTGAGCGATTTCACGCCCAGCTCCACGTCCAACTCCTCGTACTCGGTCACCGGGTTGCGGTTGGTCGCCTGGTTGCAGCCGGCACGCAGAGATTTCAGCGTCAACGGATAGTACTCGGGCGTGGCCATCGATTTCTCGATCAGCGTCCCCAAGATCCGGATTTCCAGCTCGGTCAGCGCGTCCAATCTATTCCTCCTGAAGGCCAAGGGGGGCCAGGGGCCCGATCCCGGGTCGAACCAGACGGATCTCGTCGTCCAGCAAGCTCACAATGGTAGTTCCGATGGCTGGAATATCGCCCGAATCGACCACCAGGTCCACCGATTTCCCGTACTGCGATTCCACGGCTTCGCCGGTTTCGAACACTTCCAGTTCGCGCTCGGAAAAACGTGCTGCGGCGTTCACGATCGGGTGTTCGTGGGCCTCCAGCAAGGCGCGCAGGAAGGGGTGCTCCGGCATGCGCACACCCACTTCGGGGCGCTTGACCCCCAGAAGCTTGGCAGTTCGATGGCGGGCGGGAAGAATGAACGTGTAGGGTCCGGGCATGACGGGTTTCATGGTCCGGAAGGCCATGTTGGACACGTCGGCGTATTGCGAGATCTGGGAAAAATCGGCGAACAGGAGCGCCAGGACCTTGGCTTTCACGGGGCTCACCACCCGGTAGAGCTTGGCGAGCCCCTTGGGCGATCCGGCCGAACATCCCATCCCGTAGCCGGATTCCGTCGGGTAGACCACGATCCCGTCCTTGGACAGGATCTGGGCGGCTTGCTCCACCATCCTGGGCTGGGGCGTGACGGCGTGGGCGCGGATCAACATTTCGGGTTCACGCCTTCTGCACCGGCACCAGGTAGCCGGCCGACCGCGAGTGGATTTCCTTGCAATCGCGGATCAGCTTGGCGAGCGTGGCCGGAGTGATGGATTGCTTGGGGTCGTCGCCGATTCCCTTGGAACCGCAAACGTGGGTCTCCACGTTCAAGCCGTCGGCTCCGTAGGCGGCGGCGGCCAGCGAAGCGAAGGGCACGTAGGCGGCCTTGCCGACCGAATGGGACGGATCCACCACCACGGGAGCCCAGGTGCGGGCCTTCAGAAGCGGCGAGATCGATTCGTCCGGGAAGTTGCGGTAGCCGTCCAGTTCGGGTTTGGTGCCGCGCGGGCACAGGACCACGTTGGGGTTGCCTCCGGCGGCGATGTATTCCGCCGCGCACAGGAATTCGTCCACCGGACCCATGTGCATGCCGCGCTTGAGCAGCACGACCATCCGGGTGCCGGCGGTGCCCTTGCCCACCTGCTTGAGCAGCCCGTAGTTCAGGGCGTTGCGGGTCCCGATCTGGATGATGTCCACCCCGGCGTCCATGACCACCTGGAGGTGGCGGTCTTCCATGACTTCGGTGCTCACGGGCAGGCCGGTTTCGGCACGGGCGCGCAGCAGGATTTCCAGCGCCTTGTCGTCGCCCTGGTAGGCGCCGGGGCTGGTGCGCGGCTTCCAGACGCCGCCGCGGATCGCCACCGCGCCGGCTTCCTTGACGGCATGGGCGGTCTCCAGGAAGTACTGCGGATTCTTGGGATCGATCGTGCATTGGCCAGCGATCACGTGGAATCCGTCGCCCAGGAAGGCCGATCCGATCTTCACCCGGTGCGAGGCGAGGTCGGACGCCCGGTGCATCAGGCGGTAGGGTGCCTGGATCCGGTCGAACCGTTCCACGAAGTCCAGGCCTTCGATGCGGGCGACCATTTCTTCGTCGCGCTCGTCGCCGGAAATGGCGTAGATGGTGCGGGTGGTTCCGGCGATGACGGTGACGGAACAGCCGTACTCGGCCAGGATTCCTTCGACTTCGGCGAGCTGCGCCGACGTGAACGCTTTTTCTCTGGGCAGGATCATAGTGCTTCCAAGGTACCAAATCCTCCCAGGGATGCTTCGCGGGCGGTGCCGGTTCAGAAGACTCGAAAGCCCAGGGTGGCGCTCAGAAGCAGGGAATAGGGATTGCCGTCGGTCTTGCTGGTCTGGGTGATTTCGGGAAGGACGCCGCCCGACTTCACCAGCCAGGAATTCCAGTACATCTGGGCGATCGCCGAAAACTCCACGAACCACAGGCGCCCGGCTTTCTCGTTGTTGAACAGGTTCATGACCGAGATCCCGTAGAGCGGACCTTCCTGCTGCACTCGGCTCCCTCGGATCTCGTCGTGTTTGGGGAGATTGCTCCAGGTGGGGTAGCCCACTCCCGCTCCGTAGCCGCTCAGGAGCTTGATCCACGGATCGAAGTGCCCGCGAGGACGCGTTCCAGGCACCCGCGCGCGCACGGCCAGGAAAAGGGCTGTCTCCCACATCCACAGGTCGATGTCGAATTCCCGGTCCAGGTATTCGACATCCAGTTCGTCGTAGTAGTTGAAGCTCACCTGCGATCCGATCTCCAGGCAGTAGGCCTGGAGATCGCAATAACCCACCGCGGTGGAAAAATGTCCGCCGTGTCCTTCCACTTCGATCGACTGGTTGTTCGTGACCAGCTGCGAACGGGTGCCCCCCATGCCGTAGAGCCAAGCCGAAAGCCCAAAGCGCGAACGCGAGCGCACGGCTGGAGCCGCGTGGCGTCGTCACGTGGTGGTGGCTTCACGGACTGCGCCGGAAAACTCCCGCGTGTCCTTGGACGATATGGACGGATGTGCCAAAGCGGCGGATCCCTTGTTTGGGACAAACCGCGAAAAATAGAATGCGATCGGAGCTTCGCCTGCTGGCAGGTCAAGCCGCGATCACGAACAAACCGAATCCAGGCCCAGCACCAGTCTCAGGCCGTCGTCCAAGTCCTCCAGGTAGGCTTTGGGGAGGCTCGATACCGCATGGTCGTCCAGTTCCGACCTGTCCACGGTCAGGATCTGCGAAACGTTCGCGACGGAATCCTTGGGCAGACCCGTGGCCGATCTGGGCAACAGCACGTTGCCTGGCGCACGGGCCAGCTCCAGATTGGACGTCAAGACCGCCACGATCACGGTGGCGATCCGGCTTTGGTTGAACGGATTCGATTGCACTACCACGACGGGGCGCCGGTAGCCGGGCTCGGATCCGCGAGGTTCGCCCAGATCCACCCAGTAGACCTCGCCGCGCCGAATCACCAGTCGCTTGTCTTCAGGACCGCGCGGTTGGCGCGCTTGCGGGATTTCCGGTTGGCGTCGGGTGCGGGATGCACCTGGTTCAGGCGCTCCGTGATGTCCAGCGGGTCCTGGTGTCGCAGGTATTGCCGCACCGCCTCGGTGTACAGGTGCGAGCGTGTCCAGCCGCGCGCCTCCACCACGGCTTCCGCGGCCATGAACACGTCGTCGGGCATG
This sequence comes from Fibrobacterota bacterium, assembly GCA_029557215.1. Classification (GTDB taxonomy): domain Bacteria; phylum Fibrobacterota; class Fibrobacteria; order UBA5070; family UBA5070; genus UBA5070. Next base: position 29,214 of record JAKPQQ010000237.1, read on the forward strand.
GAAATCGCCGCTTTCATACCTGGTAGTATACGTTCCCCCAATCCAGAAAACAAGCGCATCCACAATCCCCCGATCGGATCTTCCTCTGCAAAAGCGACCTTCGCGCGCCTTTGATGTTTTAACAAAGCCGACACGGTGGATTCGCGCTTGCGTATTCGACGTGGCGCCTATCCTAAATGCGAAAGACCGGTTTCTCGCCTCTCCCGGACCGGCGCCGATCCACTCGACGCCTCTCCGCTTGGATAGGGTGGAATCGTGCGTGCAAAACCGACATCGCCACCCAAAGCGCACTCCGGCCTCCAGCTTCGACGGGAGTGGGCAGCATCAGAAAGAGACCGACCATGGAACGCAATCCATCGAGATCGACCCTCGGCAGGAACATCGCGTTGGGTATTGCCTGCCTTGGTGCGGCTTCGCATGCCCAGATGGCCAAGAACGCCACCAAGTTCCTGGGAAACATCACCACGAGCGGGTCGGTGCGCGCGGGCTACGCCACGTATTGGAACCAGATCACCGGCGAGAACGAGCACAAGTGGTCGTCGGTGGAAGGCACCCGCAATTCGATGAACTGGAGGGGCGGCGATGCCATCCGGGACTACGCGGAAAAGAACAACATGCCCTGGAAGTTCCACACGCTGGTCTGGGGCAGCCAGTATCCCGGCGAGCCCAACACACAAGGGATGAGTGCGGCGGAAGCCTGGCAGAAGAAGATGACTTCGGGATGGCTGATGCAGCTTTCCAAGGCCGACCAGCTCAAGGAAATCACCGAGTGGTACGATGCGGCCGCAGCCAGGTACCCCAACGTCGACATGATCGACGTGGTGAACGAGGCTTACATGTCGGATGTCAACGATCCGACCAAGGGCAAGCATGCGCCGCCGCCGTTCCGCGATGCGCTGGGGGGCACGGGTGCCACCGGCTACGACTGGATCGTCACCGCGTTCAAGATGGCTCGCCAGCGCTGGCCCAAGGCCATCCTGATCTACAACGACTACAACACCCTGGAATGGGGCAACGAGATCAACTGGATCAAGCAGATCATTCCCAAATTGGTGGCTGCGGGCGCGCCCATCGACGCCGTGGGATTCCAGGCGCACGGTCTGAAGGGAACTTCGGCCACGACCCTGAAGTCGCGCTTGGACGACATCGCCAACGCGATCAAACTGCCCATGTTCATCACCGAATACGACATCGGGAACAGCGACGACAACGGGCAGAAGAACGACATCGCCGCCCAGTTCCCGGTCATGTGGAACCACCCCAAGGTCGTGGGCATCACATATTGGGGCTACATCATGGGGCGTACCTGGGTGACAGGAACTGGCTTGATGTCCGACGCCAACGTGGAGCGTCCTTCGCTGGTCTGGATGAAGGATTTCGTGGCCAAGAATCCCAACCCACCTTGCGACTATCCAGAAATGGCGAAACGTCTCAAGAAATCCAGTTCGAGCGTCGCCACCGGTCGTACGGGCCGAGGCCCTGTCGCCGCAGGGCTTTTGGTGCGCAACCTCCAGGGGCGCATGGTCATGGGGATCGAGCGCGACGGGGTGTTCCAGGAAGTGAGCGCGCTCGGCCGGAACTGATCGATTCCCGGCGACTGGACGGTTCACGCCGTGTCGGCGGGCCGTCCATGCCCTGGTCGGATGGATCCAGGCCGGATCGAAGTTCCCCCGATGTCTGTTGATGTGCGGATGCGTGAGCGGATCGCGCTTCCGGATCGTCGTTTTCCGTCCGATCCGCGATCGTGGAGGATTCCCATGGGAATCGGTCGTCTGATCCGGTTGGCGCCTCTGCTGGCGCCCGTTCTTTCGTGGGGCGCCGACGCGCGGCCCTGGAAGGTCTTCCTTCTGTTCGGGCAGTCGAACATGGCGGGTGGTTCGGCCTCCGAGGCGCAGGACAGGATCGTGCATCCCCGCGTCAAGGCGCTGGCCTACACCAATTGCCCAAGCCAGGGCAGGACCTACAACCAGTGGTACGCCGCCGCACCGTCGCTGCATGGATGCGGCACCGGCGTCGGGCTGGGCGACAGTTTCGGGCGGATCGTCGCCGATTCGCTCGAGTCCGACACCATCGCGTTGGTCCCGTGCGCGATCCCCGGCGTGGACATCAGCTTCTTCGGCAAAGGGGTGGTGTCCAGCCGACGCAAGGATTTTTCCATCCCTCCCGACAACCACTGGACCGGAGCCTATCCGTGGATGGTCGAACGCATCCGCAAGGCTCAGGAAAAAGGTGTCGTTTCGGGAATCCTGTTCCACCAGGGGGAGGCGGACTGGACCGACACCGCTCGCAAGGTGTGGGTGAGCCGGGTGGTGGCCATCGTCAAGGATCTCAAGTCGGATCTGGGGATCGGCGATGTCCCGTTCCTGGCGGGCGAGCTTCGCGCCAGGCAGAACCGCTCGACCAACGAAAGCTGCTGCTTCGCCCACAATCCCTACGTCGCGACCTTGGCAAAGACCGTTCCCAACGGACACCTGGTCTCTTCGCAAGGATTGGATCCCGCCAACGATCCCTACCATCTGTCGACTCCCGGGTACCGCGAATTCGGCAAACGCTACGCGGCGTCCATGCTCGCCGCGCTGGCGAAATCCAGCGGGACCCTCCAGGCCCCGTCGCGAGCGGGCGCGTGGCGCCTCGATCGCGGCGCCGACGGATCCGTCGTGCGGTTCGAGTCCAAGCAGGATCGAATCGAACTGCGCGACCTGCGCGGGACCCTGGTGGTTCGCGGTTCCGGACACGAAATCCGCCTTCCAGGATCCCATGGCGCCTTGTTGCTGCGATCCCAAGGAGGGAGCGGGCGCATCGTCGCCACGCTCCCGATCTCGCCATGATCTGGGAAACGATCGCCCAAGAGGGGTGTCGGCCACGCTCGGTGGAACCACCCCGCCAACTCGAGGAAGGACGGAGCGCATGCGGAACGTATTGACAACGATTGTCGCCGGGGTCCTGGTCGCGAACGCGACCTGCGACGCCCAGAGCCGGCTCGCGCCGACCCCGCCCATGGGATGGAACAGCTGGAACATCTTCTACGGCAACATCGACGAGACCAAGATCAAGCAGATCATCGACGCGATGGTTTCCACCGGCATGCGCGACGCGGGCTACAAGTACGTGAACCTCGACGACAACTGGATGGCCAATCCGGCCCGGAACGCCGCGGGCGATCTGATCGCCGATCCGGTCCGGTTCAAGAGCGGGATCAAGAGCCTGTCCGACTACGCCCACTCCAAGGGGATGAAGCTCGGGATCTACGGCGACCGCGGGTCCATGACCTGCATGAACATCCCCAAGAGCGGAAGCTACGGGAACGAGGAGCGCGATGCGAAGACCTTCGCCTCGTGGGGAGTCGACTATCTCAAGTCCGCGGCGACCGCCGACATGACCGTCCGATGGAGCGAGCTGGGACTGGGGTCGTCGGTTTTCGTCCGCGACGTGTGGGAGAGGAAGGATCTCGGAGTGTTCCCCGACGTGTACACGGTGTCGGTGCCGTCGCACGGACTGGCTCTGGTGAAGGTCAGGGGATGGCGCGACCCGAAAGCCACGATCTGGCTTTCCGATCTCCACATCCATTCGACCACCAACGCCTGGAAGTTCCTCGGGGTCGACAGGAGCGTGGCGGGGAACGCCTTGAAGATCGGGAACAAGTCCTACGCCAAGGGCCTTGGCGCGCACGCCGCCTCGCGGACCGTGGTCGCGCTGCGCGGCAAGTACGCGAAGTTCCAGTCCGACATCGGGATCGACGCGGAGACATCTTCCGGAAGCGCCGTGTTCCAGGTGTTCGGCGACGGAAAGAAGCTCTACGAAAGCCCCGTCCTGAAGGGCGGATCGGCGCCGGTGGCCATCGACGTGGCCGTGGAAGGTATCGACAGCCTCGCCCTGGTCGTGACCGACGCCGGCGACGGCAACGCCAACGACCATGCGGATTGGGGCGGCGCCAAGCTGGTTCCTGAGACCTCGGGCGTCCTGGACCGGGGCGCGGTGGTCGGGAATTGGCAAGGTGTCGTGCGTGGCCGGACGCTGGTGCTGGATCGCACCTCGAGGGCGGCGGCGGACCTTCGCGTCGTCGATCTTCGCGGGCGCGCGGTGCTGAGCCGTCGGGTGGCGGGCGACCATGTGGAGATTCCCCTGGAAGGGTTGTCGAGCGGCGTCTACGCCGTCGGGCTGGGAGCGTCGTCCCGGTCGTTCGTCCTGGATTGAGCCGGAGACCCCAACGGCGCCACGAGTCGGGACAATCGCTTGCCGGGAGGGGCGTTGGCGCGGGGGGGGGGCTGCTGCGTGGTGGAGCTGCGAAGCGAATCGCGGCGCGGTCGGCATCGCGATTCCGTGATCCATGACAAAACCACAAGGCTCCGGGGGAGATTCGGGTCGCGATCGATCGCGGATCCACGGCATATTCCACCCATGCGGGAGGTCGCCTGATGGACAAGATCGAACATCGCCAAAACCGGAAAACGTCTTCGCTTGCCTCGATCGCGGTGGGTCTTCTGGCATGCCTCGCGCTGTCGGCGCAGGCCCAGACCACAACGGTCAAGAACCCGTTCCTGTGGGCCGACATTCCCGATCCTTCGATCGTGCGCGTGGGCGACGCCTACTACATGAGCTACACCACCATGCATCTGGCGCCGGGCGTCCCGATCCTGAAATCCACCGACCTCGCCAACTGGAGGACGGTCGGCTACGCGTATTCCACGTTGGCCGACAACGACGCGATGAACCTGGCCAACGGCAAGAACGCCTACGGCAAAGGTTCGTGGGCGGCCTCGCTCCGGTACAAGGACGGCAAGTTCCACGTCCTGGTTCCTTCCTACACCACGGGAAAGACCCACCTCTACACCACCGCCAACGTGGAAAAGGGGCCCTGGACGGAGGTTCAATTCCCGTTCTACCACGATCCTTCGCTGCATCTGGGCGAAGACGGCAGGAACTTCGTGGTCTACGGCGCCAACGACATCCGGATCGTGGAACTGAATTCCACGCTCACCGGAGTCAAGTCGGGCGGGGTCTCCAAGATCCTGATCCCCAAGGCCCAGTCCATGGTGGGGGATTTCATCCTCAACGCCGAAGGCGCCCACATCGAGAAGATCGACGGCTGGTACTACGTCTTCCTGATCACTTGGCCGCGCTCGGGCTACGACGGGCGCACGGAACTTGTCTGGCGCTCCCGGACGATCGACGGGACCTACGAAGGCAAGGTCGTGCACAGCAGCAAGGGCGTGGCCCAGGGTAGCGTGGTGCAGGATGCCAAGGGCGCCTGGTGGGGATACCTGTTCCAGGACAACGGCTCGGTGGGACGCTCGCCTTGGATCATGCCGGTGACGTGGTCCAACGGCTGGCCGGTGTTCAACGGAGGGACTTCGCCGACCTCCGTCGCCATGGAGACGCATTCCGCCACCGGGACGGGAATCGTCACCTCCGACGATTTCGAGACGCCCGCCATGAAGCTCGAATGGCAATGGAACCACAACCCCGACAGCGCGAACTGGTCGCTGTCGGCGCGACCGGGCCACTACCGGATCAAGACATCCAGGGTGGACGCCCAGGTGGTGAATGCGCGCAACACGCTGTCCCAGAAGAGTTTTGGCCCCAAAAGTTCGGGTCGCATCGCCTTGGACGCCAGCGGCATGAAGGACGGCGACGTGGCGGGCCTGAGCGCCTTCCAGGCCGGCTACGGCTACGTGGGAGTCAAGAAGAGCGGGACATCCAACTCCATCGTGATGGTCAACGCCCCGAAGGGGGCGCCCACGGAGGTGGCGAGCGTCCCCGTGTCCCAGAACCGCGTCTTCCTGCGGGTCGACATGGACTTCACCAACCGCACCGACAAGGCGACGTTCTACTACAGCCTGGACAGCGCGACCTGGAAGCAGATCGGCAACACCTTGCAGATGTCCTACACCCTGGACCATTTCATGGGGTACCGCTTCGCGTTGTTCAACTTCGCCACCAAGGCGGCGGGAGGCCACGCGGACTTCGACTGGTTCAAGATCGGCTCGACCGCCAACGAATCCATCGACCTGTACCGCACGGCCGCGATCGGCGGCGACATCGGCCGCCAAGCGCGTCCGGGCCGGATGGCGTTGGGATCGGTGGTCTCGCGATCGGGACGGGAACTGTCGATCGGCTACGAGGTCGAACGCGATGGACGGGTGGAGATCCTCCTTGCGACGCCCGACGGCAGGATCCTGCAGACGCTCGTCGACCGGCACCACGCGCAGGGGGCCTACGACGCCTCCTGCACGGCCGCCCAGCTGCCGCGAGGCCGGTACCTGGTGCTGGCGAGGTTCGACGGCGCTCCCGCGCAGGCCGTGCCGGTGGTCCTGGTGGAGTGATTCGACGATTCCCGACCGAGCGTCGCGTCAGGTCAGGGTTTCGTCTTCCAGCAGCTTCCAGTCTTCCTTGGTCATTTCGTGCGCCTTCCACAGGTCGGGACGGCGCTCCATGGTCCAAAGCAGTTGCTGCTTGCGCTTCCACTTGCGGATGCGGTCGTGGTTCCCGGAAAGCAGCGCGTCGGGCACCTTGAGGCCGTTCCAGACTTCGGGTCGGGTGTACACGGGCCAGCCCAGCAAGGGCTCTTCGAAGCTGTCGGTGCGGGCCGAACCTTCGTCGCCCAGCACGCCGGGCAGCAGGCGCGTCACGGCGTCCAGGAACACCAGGCTCGCCATTTCGCCGCCCGAAAGCACGTAGTCGCCCACGGAAAATTCGTGGGTCACGTATTCGTAGCGGAACCGCTCGTCGATGCCCTTGTAGTGCCCGCAGATCAGCACGATTTCCGGCACTTCGGCCCATTCGCGCACGTCGGATTGCGTGAGCGTCTTGCCGTGGGGGTGGGGATACACCACGGGAACGCCTTGGCGGCCCTCCAGGGCCTTCAGGAGCGAATCTTCCAGCGGCTGGGCGTGAAGCACCATGCCGGGTTCGCCACCGTACGGGTAGTCGTCCACGGCTCCGTAGCGGTTGAGCGGGAAATCGCGCAGGTTGTGCAGTCGCAGGTCGAACACGCCGGCTTTGGCGGCCTTGGCCGGAATCGAATGCTCCAGGGTGCGGAACATGTCCGGAAAGAGCGTGATGACATCGGCCCTCACGAGAGGGCGTCCCACGACTCCTTGTCGACCCGCAGCAGCTTGGCGTCCAGATCGACGACGGGAGCCAACGGGCCTTCCAGCGGGAAGATCACCTGCTTGCCGGTCGCCGTCGTGACGGTGATCGACAGGGTGGGTAGATCGGCCAGACCGCGGCAGGTTCCCAGCACGGTTCCGGTTTCGTCGACCACGGGCAAGCCGATCAGGTCGGCTTCGATCCAGCCGTCTTCGGGGCGTTCGGCTTGTTCCGCGGGGACGCAGATCCAGCAGCCGTTGAGCAGACGCGCCGTCTCCGGATCGGAGATTCCCTCAAACCGCAAACGCCACCCCGCAGGTTGCGGGATGGCCTCGACGATCCTACGGATTTCTTCGCGGACAGGGGACCAGAGAACCACCTCGCGCAACCGCCCCAGACGTTCTGGATCCCAGCTGTGCGACTCCGCCTTCAGGTGCCCTTTCAGGCCATGCGGAGAGAGAAGTCTCCCGACCGCCACAAGACGATCGGGAAAGGTCTCGGAGGAAATCAGGCTTCCTTGGCGTCCGCTGCGGCCTTGGCCAAAGCCTTCTTGGAGGCTTGAGGCTTCTTGGCCTTTTCGGTCTTGACGGTGTTGCCGACCGTGGTCGGGTCCTGTCCGGCCATCACGGCTCCGTGCTTGGCGAGCAGTCCGTGGCGACGGAAGATCGACTTGACGGTGTCGGAGGGGGTGGCGCCCTTGGCCAGCCACTCGAGGATGGAAGTTTCCTTGAGCTGGATGGAAGCAGGGACGCTCAGGGGGTCGTAGGTACCGACTTCTTCCAGGAAGCGGCCGTCGCGCTTTTGCGTCGAATCGGCGACCATGATGCGGAAGTAGCTTCGGTTTTTGCGGCCGCCTCGCTGTAGGCGGAAGATCGTGGCCATGAGAGTGTCCTTTTCCTCGTATGAAAATCGAGGGGCGAAATGTATGAACCTGATCCCGACCCAGCAAGGGGCCCATTCCTGGGGTACGGGATTTCCTGGTCTAGATTTGCGATGGACCGATGGAAACCGACACGCAAAAAGGGATGACCAGGGCCGCCCTGGTCCTGATGGCATCGACTCTCGCCAGCAGAGTTCTGGGCCTTGTCCGCGAGGCGCTGCTGGCCGCGCGACTGGGAACCGGAGTGGAAGCCGACGCCTACGCGACCGCTTTTCTGCTTCCCGACCTGGTGAACACGCTGCTGGCGGGCGGATTCCTGTCGCTGTCGTTCGTGCCTCTGTACATGCGCGCTTTGCGCGAGCGGGGCCAGATCCAGGCTTCGAGGTTTCTTTCTGCTGTTGCGCTGTTTTTGGCCACGGGCGGCCTGGTGGCGATCGGACTTTTGTGGATCTGGGCCGAACCTGCCCTCCTGTTGATGCAGCCCGGGCTCGCCGGCACGGTCGCCATGGAAAAATCGGTCCATCTCACACGCATCTTGCTGCCCGCACAGCTGTGTTTTCTGCTGGCAGGTGCTTGGAACGGCGTGCAATACGCGCATCGACGATTCCTGTATCCGGCCATGGCCCCCTTGGTCTACAACGTGGGCATCTTGGCGGGAGGATGGTTCCTGGCGCCCTGGATGGGCGCCGAGGGTTTTGCTTGGGGAGTGCTCGCGGGCGCCGTGGTCGGACATCTGATCCTGCAAGCCTGGGGGGTGTCCAGAACGGGTGCGGGCATGGTTTCCCCTGTCGGGGTATGGGCCGACTTGAAGGCGTTCCTGTGGCGATCCTTGCCTCTCATGCTGGGGCTCACCCTGGGTTTTTCCAGCGAATTCCTCTTGCGCCGCTTGTCGGGGTATCTGGGCACGGGCGCCGTCGCCGAGGCCAGCTACGCGTTCCGCTTGGTGATGGTGCTGGTGGCGTTGTTCGGGCAATCCACCGGTGTGGCGTCCTACCCCTACATGGTGGAGCTTGCCGGAGCGGGGGAATGGACCAAGCTGCAGGGGTTGATCAATCGAACCCTCAAGCAGCTGGTGGTGTTCCTGGTCCCGGTGTCGTTCCTGGCTTCCGTCTTCGCCCACGACGTGGTCCGGTTGGCGTTCCAGCGCGGCCGGTTCGACGAAGCCGCGGTGGTGGCGGTGGCGCTGCCCTTGACCACCATGGTCTGGTGCGTCTTCCCGTGGTGCGTGCAGATCGTCCTGGCCAGGGCCATGTACGCGCGCGGCAAATTCTGGCTGGGCGCCGCTTTGGGGACTGTTTGCGTCCTGGTGGCGTGGCCCGCGTGGGCTTTCGCGATCGACCATCTGGGCAAGCGGGGGATCGGTCCGGGGCTCGTGTTCCTGGTCCTGGTGCAGGCGGCGGTGTTCTCGGTGGCCTGGCGCCGCGAGCCCGACGGGCGCGAGGCGTTCGCCGGCGTCGCCAAGTTGGGGTTGGAGGTGGCCCTGTTCTGCGCGGGGGCGAGCGCGGTCGGTTGGTGGATCGGGCGGTTTCTGCCGGGGCCGGTTTCCGGCATCGCAGGAGCGTTCCTCGCAGGGGGACTTGTCGCGGGTGCCGCGATAATGAGACATTGGCCAGGAATCGATTCGATCTTGTCAAGACTCCGCACTAGATTTGGACGTACATGATCCGGAAGATCCTGGCCATCGCTTCGGGAATCGCCGTGCCACTCCTGGGATTGCTCCTGCTCTCCTTTGGTCTCGTGTCGACGGAAATCGGTTACTCGACGGCCCTGCACATGCTGGGCGCTTCTTCGCGTTCCGGCCGCGAGGGGGCCGCTCCCGTGGTGCTCGTCAGCATCGACAACGCCGCGCAGGACGCCGAAGGCCCTTGGCCGTGGCCGTCCGAGCGCATCGACGCCTTGGTGCGCTCCGTGGCCCAGGGTGGCGCCCGGGCGATCGTGCTCGACAAGTCGCTCTTTGCCGATCCGTTCCATTCGCCCACGCAGGCCTTGTGGAACGGGCTTCCGGGCGGAGTGCCCGTGGTGGTGCCTTCCAGGCTCCGTTCCGGTCCCGACGACTTCAGTTGCCGTCTGTGGCCCACGCCTTCCGGTGTTTCCGAGTCCGGATTCGGTCGCGTGGCCGTCCAAGATGTCCCTCAGGGCGTGCCTTGCGACGAACGCATCCTGGTGGGCGTGGATTCCCTTTCCGAAGACCAGGACATCCTTTCCTTGCCTCTGGTCTGGAACGACGGCCGCCATCTGGTGCCATCGCTGGCCTTGGCCGGCTTGCTCGCGTCCACGCCCAACGGCATTCCCGAAACCTGGTGGTCTTCCAAGGATCGATCCATCTTGGCGGCGCACGGTTCGTTCAAGCTGGATGCCAAAGGGTGCTTGATGCTGCGGCCGCTGGGAGCGCCCGGGCAGGGCGTGCCCAACGTGAACGCCGCCACCGCATTGGCGAGCCAGGCGGGAACCGATCTTTTCCAGGGGCGCGTGGTGGTGGTCGGAGTCACCTCCTCCAGTCTGGTTCCGTCCCTCGAAGTGCCGTTTTCGGCGCCGCTTGCCGGAAACCGTCTTCCGCGCGCAGAAGTCACGGCGACCCTCCTGCAAGGCTTGATGGACCAGGTCGTGGTGCGCGAACCGGCCTGGGGCAAGGCCATCGGCTGGTGCTTCCTGGTGCTCGTGGTGGGGCTGCTCGCCGTGGGGTTGCGTCATTCGCGTCGGCGCTGGACCCTGATCGCCTTGGCCGTGCTCACCGGTGCCGGGTTCGCCTGCTGGTGGATCGTGCTGCGGCTGGATCTCTGGTTCACGCCTCTTTCCATCGTGCTGCCTGCGATCGGTGCGGCGCTCAGCGTCCTGCTTTGGCCCAAGGAACACTTCAAGTCCCACTACAGGCCGCGTCGCGAATCGCCTTCCGTGGCGGGCCTGCCGCCGCGTCCGCCGGTGCGTTCTTCCGAGACCCAGCGCTATTCCATCACGCCGCCCGGCTCCAGCTCCACCCTGGAAATCCCCGTTTCCCAGCCGGGGGTCGACGGCCAGCTGCAGCGCGGGCCCGATGGCGAACTGCTGCGCCTTGGCCGTTACGTGGACCTCCAATCCATCGGAACCGGAGGCATGTGCAAGGTCTACGCCGCGCTCGATCCGGTCATGGACCGCAGGGTCGCCATCAAGATCCTGCGCGCCGATCGCACCAAAGGGCAGACCACCGAACAGCGATTCCTGCGCGAAGCGCGGATCGCCGGATCGCTCCACCATCCCAACATCAACACCGTGTTCGATTTCGGGCAGGCCGAAGATCTCCTGTACCTGGTGCTGGAGTACGTGGAAGGCGAAACCCTCGCGCAGTGGGTCAAGGAGCACAACGGCGTGCGCGCCAAGGCCATCGTGCCGTGGGTCAGGCAGATCGCCGACGCCCTGGACACCGCCCACGCCTCGCAGGTCGTGCATCGCGACGTGAAACCGTCCAACTTCATGATCGTGCGCCAGAGCGGGGCCATCAAGCTCATGGATTTCGGGGTCGCCCGCACTCCCGACGTCACGCTCACTCAGGCCGGCACCACGGTGGGGACTCCCAACTACATGTCGCCCGAACAGCTCCAGGGCTCCAAGGTGGGGCCATCGTCGGACCTCTATTCCTTCGGGGTGGTGGTCTACCAAATCTTGTCGCAGCGCTTGCCGTTCCACGGCGAAGGTCTCACGGCCCTGTGCAGCGCCATCCTCAAGGGCAACTGCACCAAGTTGTCCGTCCACCGGCCGGATCTTGCCGGCACGGTGGAAAACGTGGTCCACAAGGCGTTCGCGGTGAAGGCGGAAGATCGCTTCGCGTCCGGAGCCGAATTCGCCGAGGCGTTCGAACGGGCGGTCCAGGGTTGATCCGTCCCGTCCCGCGCAATTCCTTCCAGTACTCGGGGTTCCCCTTGGTTTCCATCGCCACCTTGGCGCTTTCGCTCGCATCCGCGGTTTTTTCCAATTCCGTCGCCGAGCTCCGGCGGCTTCCGTCGGAAGACGCCCTTTCGCGACTGACGGACAGTTCCGAAGCGTCCGTGTTTCTGCGCGCCGAACAGACCCTGCGCGCGGGCCGTGCTGTCGAAGCCCTGGTGATCGCCCAGGGCTTCGAGGCTTCGTTTCCCGGGTCCGGCCTCGCGTTCCGGTCTCGCCTGATCGAAGCTTGGAGTTCCCTTGCGCTTGGCGACCATCGCCGCGGTTGCCGGATCCTGACCGAGGTCATGGCCGGAACCGATCGCGGCGCGGCGGTGCAGGCGCGCGAAACCCTGCGCGAATGGGCCAAGTCGGGCAAGCTCGCGCCGGAAGAACTGCTCGCCATCCCGTCCAGGCTTTCGGCGGGCGACACGTTGGCCTCCGAGCTGGCCGCCTCGTTCGCCAGCTTGGTGGGCAAGGATCCGCTGGTCGTGCTGCTTCCCGCCACCGGTCCGTACGCGCCCATCGGCAAGCGCGTGGCCAAAGGGGCGATGCTCGCGGCCGAGGCGTCCGGCGTGAAGGCGGTGCTTCTGGACGAACCATCCGATCCGATCGAGGCCGCGTTGCTCGTGCGCGGCATGCTGCGGGTGGTCGTGCCGCGCGCGGTGGTCGGACCGTTGCTGTCCAACACGGCATCCTCCGTGGCCCAGGAAATGGCGCGTTGGGCCCCTAGCGTCCCTCTTTTGCTGCCCGCGGCGACCAGTCCCGGCGTGGCGAAACTTTCTCCGTCGGCCTGGCAGGTGAACGTCACGACCTCGCAGCAGGGGGTCGAGGCGGCCCGACGTGCCAGGAATTGTCTGAACGCCTCCGAAGCCTACGTGCTCTCGCCCAAAGGCGAGTTCGGCGAGACCGTGGCCGACGGGTTCGTGACGGAATTCGTCCGCTTGGGCGGCCGGATCGCCTGGCAGCGCGCCTACAACGCGGGCGCCACCGATTTCCGGACCGCCCTCGAAGCATTGAGGCGCACCGCCGCCGAGCTCGCGCGTCGTCGCGGCCAGGACACGACCAGGCTTTCTCCGGTGGTCTTTTCGCCGGGCGAAAACGCGACGGAAGCCGCCTCCATGGGCGGGCAGGCGTCCGCCATCGGCCTCAGGCCGCGTTGGATCGGGGCGTCGGGATGGCACTCCAGGCAGTTCCTGCTGGAAACCGCCGGCAGAATGGAAGGTGCGATCGTGGTCACCGACAACATTCCCGACGAATCCCGCACGGCCTGGAAGGCCTTCGCCCAGAAGTGGCGCGCCGCGGGAACCGATGTTCCCGACCGCCTCGCCGCGTTGGGTTGGGATGCCGCGCAACTGGCGCTGCAGCCCCGGATTCCGGCCGCAACCCATGCCGGAGCCCAGGCCGACATCCGGTTCGATCCGGTCGGGCGCAACAACGTCGAGGTCGGCGTGCTGCAGGTGGGAAAGAACGCCTTCGTCGCCCACGCCTGTACGGAAAAGTGAAGCTCCAGCTCCGCTGCGAATCGCTCGCCACCGGCGGCAAGGCGGTGGCGCGCCACGAGGGGCGCGTGGTGTTCGTGGAAGGCGCCGCGCCGAACGAGACCGTGCTCGCCGAAGTCGTGGTCGACAAGGGGCGGTTCCTGGAAGCGCGCGTCCTGGAAATCATCGAGCCCTCCGCCGATCGTGTCCAGCCGCGCTGCCGGCATTTCGGGGACTGCGGCGGGTGCTCGTGGCAATATCTGTCGTACCCGGCCCAGCTTTCCGCCAAGAAGTCCATGCTGGAAGACGCGTTCCGTCGCCTGGGCAAACTCGGATCGTGGCCCGCGATCGAACTCGTCTCCGGGGAACCGTGGGGGTTCCGCAACCGCGCCCAGTTCCAGCCGCCGGAACGCGACGGCGCCTGGGGATTCTTCGCGGCGGGGTCGCGGCGCGCGGTGGCGCTCCAGGAGTGCCCCGTCCTCGCCGACGAACTCCAGGGTGCATGGGACGAGCTGGCCTCCCGTCGAAGCGATCCGTGGGCCGACCGTCGCCAGCGCACGGTGTTCGCTTGGGGTGCGCAGGGACGCCGCTGGTTCCGCGGCCCCGGCGATCCGCCGGGCGAACCCGCCGAGGCCGTGGTGGGAAGCCGAGCGCTGAAGTTCGCCGTCGACGGATTCTTCCAGAGCAATCTCGCGTTGGTGCCGCGCATGGTGGAACTCGCCACCGGAGGCGCGCAGGGGACCGAGGCTTGGGACCTCTACGCCGGAGTGGGGTTGTTCGCGAGCCATCTGGAAGACCGATTCGGCACGGTCCATGCCGTGGAAAGCGACCCCCTCGCGGCCAAATGGGCGCCGGCCAATCTCGCCAAGGCGATCTACCACGACCTGCCGGTGGAACAGTGGCTGCTTTCCAGGCTGGAATCGGGGCGCACCGGGCCCGACCTCGCGGTGGTCGATCCGCCGCGACAAGGATTGACCGGCATCGCCCTGGAACGGCTGGTGGCCTGCAAGCCCAAGGCGTTGCGCTACGTGAGCTGCGGGCACGACACCCTGGCCCGCGATCTCAAGGCCTTGGTCGGAGCGGGTTACGTCCTGGACAAGGTCTTTCTGCTGGATCTGTACCCCCACACGCCGCATCTGGAAGTGGTGGTGCATCTGTCGGCACCGGCATAGCGGGATCGGCAGGATCGCGGCTTCCGTCGCGAGCTATTTCGAAGCGACCGTGGCGGCCATGCGCTGCCGGGCGACGTGGTCCAGGCCCAAGTTCGCCTGGTGCACGAACAGCTTGAAGCTTTCGAAGGCCTCGCTGTCCAGGTCGCGCTTGCTGGGGTGGCGGTCGGCGTAGAAGATCCCGATCGTCTGGCCGGCGAACACCACGGGTTCCGCGAAGAACTTCGCGCGGTCGATCGCCTCGAAGATCGTCCCGAACAGCTGCCCGTTCCATTCCGGTGCCGCGTAGTCCGACACCCACACCGAGCGAGGCTTGTCCATGAGCTGGGAAAACAGGTTCTGCGGTCGCGTTCCCAGTTCGAACAAGAATTTTTCCGTGAACTTGATCCGGTCCTGGCCCAGAACGAACTTCGCCTTGACCAGGGTGCGGCGCGGAGCCACCAGGGCCAGCACCGTGCGGTCCATGCCAACGCCGCGGTGGATGCCTTCCAGCACCATCTCCAGGATCACGTTGATGTCGGGCTTGGACATCATCATGGACGTGATCTCGCGCAGGATCTTCAGTTGCAGCATCGGGTCGGGCTGCACCCATTCCTGCTCGGCGTCCCAGGTGGATTCGTTCGAACTTTCGTCCTTGCGGGCCACGGGGATCATCTTGGCGGCGGTTCCCGCGCCCATCGATTTCGCGGTGTTCACGGCCTCTTCCGCGATCGCCTGGAGCATCACGCCCATCTCGTTCACGTTCTTCCCGACCAGCTTGGCGGCCTCGGTGGCCACCTTCTTCATGTCGTTGGTGGTCCAGCCGTTCTCCGATTCGCGCGCGATCTGGTGGCCGATGTCGATGCAGCGCCCCTTCGGGTCCTTGGACGACTTGCCCTTCAGAGCCTCGCCGACAAGAGGTGTCAATTTCCATTCGTCGGCCAGCGCGGCGGTGAGGTGCATGAGTTTGAACCCCAGCACGCGTTTTTCCACTTCGGTCGGATCGGCTTCGGTGGATGTGCTCAACGCCTTGTCCAGGTCGTCGCCCTCGGGACCGGCAAAGCACCAGAACGCCATCTGGCCCAGGTTCAGGAGCAGAGCCGCGATGAACACTTCTTCGCTGGACGATTCCTTCATGGCCAGCGCCAGGCTGCGCGCCTGGGTGGCGGCGTGGATGGACCTCGCCAATTCCCGTTGCACGCGATCCTTGGCGTTGCCGCGTAAAAGAGACTCGATCACCGCGATGGAAATACAGATCGCCTGCACCGCGTTGAACCCCAGCACCACCACGGCGCGGCTGATCGTGCTGATGGCCGTGTTGCCGGGATTGTAGAAGGCCGAGTTCGCGAGCTTCAGCACTTTGGCGGTCATGCTCGGGTCCTGCAGGATCACTCGCGCCAGCGCCAGGCTGGAATACTCCTCCTTGCCCAGGATGCGGTTGATCTCCGAGACGGTCTGCGCGAAGATGGGCATCTCCTCCTCGGAGAGCTTGGCGACCCATCCGGCGAGCGGCGGCGGGAGATGCGAGCGGTCGGGGGCGTCGTTCACTGGGCCGTCTCCTTGGATTCGTGCTGTCTGCCCGACGCGATGCGCAACGCCACGCGCACCCGCGACAGGAACGACTTGAACTGCGTGACCACGATCTGGGCATCGTCCCCGTCCGTGAGGGTGACCAGCTTGGCTTCCTGCATTTCGCGGACGATCTCGATCGTGTCGTCCTCGGAAATCCCAAGGATTTCGGGAAGCCGTTCCAGCAGCTTGGAAAGCGGCACCACGACGGAATCCGACTCGCCGCGAGGATGCTCCGCCTTGGACAGGAGGTCGATCATGTGCGCGACCGCGAGCCACGATTCCATGTTGGCGCTGGATACGAGCTTGGTGTTCAGCTTGCGCACCCGGCTGACCAGGCTGTCGACCATGGTCTTCACGAACGGCGGACACGAATCGACCATCTCCCTGAAGCCTTCGGTGCGGATGCACCACAGTTCGCAAGAGGTCGCGGCGCTGGCCGTGGCGCTGCGCAGGCCGCCGTCGAACGGAGCCATCTCGCCGAACAGCGCGCCTTCTCCCAGCGTCGCCAGGATCACTTTCCGTCCTTCGCGCTGGACGCTGATCTCCACCTTGCCCGCGCGCACCACGTAGGTGCTGGTTCCGGGCAGTCCTTCCCGGAAGATGATCTGCGAAGGCAGGTAGGTTTTCAGAAGCGCGGTCAAGTTTTCTCCAGGCAGGGTGTCCACATGGCTTGCGCCATCTTATCGTTTTTCCGCACATGAAAAAAGACCCGATTCGATTTCTCTTCGTCTGCACCGGGAACATCTGCCGGTCGCCCACCGCCCACGCCATCTTCCGGCGCCGGATCCAGGAGCGCGGACTGCAGTCCCGACTGGAATGCGATTCGGCCGGGACGCACGCCTACCACGTGGGGGAGGGCGCCGACGCCCGGTCCGCCCTACACGGAAAACGCCGCGGCTACGATTTTTCCTTCCATCGCGCGCGCAAGGTGAACGCGGCCGATTTCCACGACTTCGACTGGATCCTGGCCATGGATCGCAGCCACCTGGAAATCCTGCAGGACATGGCGGTACCCGACCAGCGCGCCAAGTTGGCCATGTTCCTGTCCGTCACCCCCGATTGCGGCACGCAGGACGTTCCCGATCCCTACTACGGTGGCGACCAGGGGTTCGAACACGTGCTCGATCTGTGCGAACACGCCTGCGACGCCTGGATCCATAAGGCTTTGGGCGAGTAAGGGCAATTCGGGCGCCTCCCCGGCCTGTATCCTTCAAACCTAAATCAGGGCGGTTCGTGAACCGCCCCTACGCCGATGTTTGTGTATGGGCCGGGGCCGCCGTCCCCCTTGGCACCAAAGGTGCCCTGCCGAGGATGTGTACACGTAGCAGTCGACACGGCACCAAAGGTGCTTGCTCAGGGCAAGTCCGGGCTACCCTCCGGTCGGTGCCTTCGGCACCCGCACCCGTACCGGGTGCGGCCCTCCGGACGGCTGGCGCGGAGGTGCACTGTGGCAAATGCCCTGCCAAGTCTTCACGAAGACGATTTGTCGACCCAATTCCATGAGCTTTTCTTCGGCGGTCAGCTCGACAAAGGGGCGGTGACCTGTGAAATCCCAGAGCGGATCGATGGGCGCGGTCAAATCGACCTGCGCGTCGGCAAGTTCTTCCAGTGCGTGGATCAGCAACAGACTGGAATCCATCACTTGAATCTAGCCATTTTGAGCTTTGATCACTACCTTTGTTTCTCCACTGGTGCCATACCCAAGTGGCTAGGGAGCGGTCTGCAAAACCGTCAACCCCGGTTCGAATCCGGGTGGCACCTCTTTTTTCGCCCGCCTCGCGGCGCATCCTCGCGACCTTCACCACTCGGCGTCCCTGCGCGGACGCCTTCGGATTCAGGTCTCTTCGGCTGCATCCACGATTCGGGCAAAAAAAACCGCCTGAAAAATTGGATCGTGGTTTCGACCGCATTCGCGATCTACGGCTGAAATTCTGCCTCGCGGCACATCGTGGTACTAGTAATCACCGAAGTGTTGAGGTTCTCTCGCGTGGTATCTGACAAGGGCGCCACGGAGATCGAGTCTTCGAATGGGGGGCGACTTCCCTGGGGTTGTTCATGGAAGAGTTTCCGTCCAAGGTGGATGGTTGCGGTACAACTCGCCTGGAAAAGGCTGGGCCGGGCTCCGATGTGAGAGTGGCTGGGCCGAGGATCCCACCTTCTGAATTTAGTTTTTTTAGAAATTAAGTTTTGACGTTGGTGTGACGGATGTTTTCTTGGGTTGGCACGACCTGTGATTGTATGCATGGTCATGATCGGGGATGACCCCCCGGCAAACAAGGAGAAAACCATGAAGTCGCTCAAGAAGGGGTTCACCCTCGTCGAACTGATGGTCGTGATCGTGATCATCGGCATCCTCGCCGCCCTGGCCATCCCCCGCTTCCTGGCTGCTACCTCGAAGGCAAAGCTCTCCGAGTTCAAGCCGGTCCTCAAGCAGATCTACACTCTGCAGGAAACCCGTTTCCAGGAAGTTGGCTCTTACAGCGCCACTGCAACCGACATCGGTTATACGGAACCGGGGGCTAAGTCCAACTTTGTCTACGGACTATTGGATGGTACAGGTGGCGACTCGACCCTCGCTCGTGCAACGACCAAGGCTGGTTTCTCGCTCAAGCTTTCTGATGGCACCTCGACCATTCCTGGGAATACGCTCACAGCCTGTATCAATCAGCGTGGCGTGATCGCAGCGAATTCGGCGTTGTCCTATGCGGCCCAATTGGCGAGGGATGCAGCCATGCTTAATGATGCAAATGCCGCAATCACTTCTGCTTGCCAATAAAGTCTGCATAAACTTGGATGGGAAGGCGTGCGCGGAGCGTACGCCTTTTTTGTTCAAAGAACGAAGCATGACTGACGTTAGTAGTTACAGATTGTGAATTCTACTATATTGGGTTGTATCATGGGGATATGGCTCGAATAGGGAGAAAGGAGAGTGTGCCATGAGTCGAAATATCAAAGGCTTTACGCTCGTCGAACTCATGGTTGTTATTGTGATCATTGGGGTGCTGGCAGCCTTAGCTATTCCTCGGTTCCTTGGTGCTACGGCGAAGGCGAAGCTTTCAGAGTTCAAGCCAGTACTCAAGGAGATCTTTACCCTCCAGGAAATCAAGTTTCAGGAGGCGGGCGTTTATTTAGGTGCAGGTCAGGAATCAGATCTTGGTTTTGCTAGCCCAGGTGCAAAAGTTAATTTTAGTTATGGAATCTTGGATGGCACTGGCGGAGCGCAAACACTCGGGACTGCGACATCGAAGGCTGGGTTTGCGCTGCGGCTCTCTGACGGAATTTCGGTAATTTCTGGTGGGGATCTGGTTGCTTGTGTGAATACATCCGGCCTAACTTCTGCATCGACAACTCTTGGAATGGGTAGAGCAACGCAAGTCGCAAAAGATGCAAGCTTGGTTGATCCAGCCGGAACTGTGGCTATTTCCGCATGCGATTGAAGAAAATGTGGATTTGGAATGGATCTTCATTGTATAGGATGCATACGTTTATTTTGTTTTGTGTGGCGATTGTGTCGTATCTGATTTGTGGGTTCGTTTCGAAAGCGTCTATTCGTACTCTTCCAAGTGTTAAATCTGAAGCAGAAGTGACGCTTGATCCAAAGTTCGTTGCACTTGGTGTTGATGGATATTCTGGCTTTGTTGCATCGATCGCTTGGGTGGAATTACTTCAGTCTTTTGCCGATCTGGTCTTGGACGGAAAGCCGATTGTTCAGCTTGCTGGGAAGGTAAGGTTGGTGACAACCCTTGATCCAAAATGGTCTTACCCGTTTGAATTCGCGGGATTGATGCTATCTGATTCAAATGGCCGATCATCACATGCTGCAGTCAAAATTTTGGAGGCTGGGATTTTACAGCATCCCTTGGACTGGCGGATGCGAGTGTACTTGGTTCATGCACTGCAAGATGGCGATTTTAGGATGAAAAAGACGGTTCTGTTTGATTCGTGCGCAAAGGTGCTGCTGCCAATAACATCGGGTTCAGCTAATGCTCCCCAGTATGCTCGAACCTTGGCGTTTACGATGATTCAGGCTTCAGGGAACTCTGTCAAGGCGATGGATGCTCTTGTTTCTACATACCTTACAACACCAGACCCCTTAGTGCGGTTTCAATTGCGTTCAAAGTTTGGTGACATCCTTAAAAAGGAAGGCGCCCTACTGGGTTCGGATAGTTTAAGTTTTGTATCTGCGATCGGACAGATGCTTGATTCTGATGAGCAACAATCTCAAATAATCAATTCCCTACTCATCCGCCTCGTTCAGCCCGAGACCAAGGATGTGGCGCTCCAGGAGGCGCGGCAGTTGGCTCGTCAGTTCCGAGCGTATCAGGCGGCGCAGCTCGGAACACAGCGATAGCGGTTCTGGCGGGAGTATCTTGTCCAACAATGGCCATCCGCAAGTTACCCATCGGCATCCAGGATTTTCCGTCGCTTCGCGAGGACGGGTATCTGTATGTGGACAAAACGGCATGGGTCCACAAGTTGGCCTCCGAAGGGCGCGTCTATTTTCTGTCGCGGCCTCGCCGGTTCGGGAAGTCGCTTCTGGTGTCCACCCTTGGAGCCTACTTCGAAGGTCGCAAGGATCTGTTCCATGGGCTGGCCATCGAGCGGCTTGAACAGGACTGGATCGAGTATCCGGTGCTGCGGTTGGACCTGAACGCCGAGAAGTACGACGCCCCCCAGGCGCTTCATGGGATCTTGAACAGCCATCTGTGCCGTTGGGAGGAGCGGTTCGGGTCACCTATGGCCGACCAGGATACCTTGGCTCGGCGTTTCCAAGGGGTGATCCAGCGCGCGCACGAGCAGACGGGTCACCGAGTCGTTGTCCTCGTCGACGAATACGACAAGCCTCTGCTTCAGGCGATCGGCCATTCGGACTTGATGGATTCCTACAAGAGCATTCTCAAGGCGTTCTACGGCGTACTCAAGAGCACCGACGCCCACTTGAAGTTCGTGCTGCTCACCGGGGTCACCAAGTTCGGGCAGGTGAGCGTATTCAGCGACCTGAATCAGCTCAAGGATCTGTCGCTGCATCCCGCCTACGCTGGGTTGTGCGGCATCACCGAAGCGGAGCTTCTCGAAACGTTCCAACCCGAGCTGGTGTCGCTCGCCGAACGTCAGAAATTGACGTTCGAGGACTGCGTGGCCGAAGTGCGTCGCATGTACAACGGATACAGGTTCCATCAGGACGGGCCCAGCGTCTACAATCCATTCAGTACGCTCAACCTGTTGGATGCCAAGGAGTTTCGGGACTACTGGTTCCAAACCGGTACGCCCACGTTCCTGGTGGAGTTGCTCAAACGGTCCGATACGGATTTGCGCCAAATCGACAATCTCGAGATCGTCGCCGAGGATTTCGCCGATTACCGGCAGGATCCCGATCGGCCGATTCCGGTGATCTACCAGAGCGGCTACCTGACCATCCAGAAATACGATCCTCGCTACGGCCGCTACACGCTCGGTTATCCGAACGCCGAGGTCCGCAACGGATTCCTGAATTTCCTGCTGCCGAGCTACACCGGCGCAGAAAAAGGGCGTGGAGGGTTCCATATCGGCAAGTTCGCCGAAGAGCTGGAAAACGGGGAGGTGGATGCCTTTCTGACCCGGCTCCAGGGATTCTTCGAAGGAATTCCCTACGACCTGTCCGACAAGACGGAACGACACTACCATGTGGTCTTTTATCTGGTTTTCACGCTCATGGGGCGATTCGTCCAGACGGAGGTCAAATCGGCCAAAGGTCGTGCCGATGCCGTGGTCCAGACCGATTCGCGTGTCTTCGTGTTCGAATTCAAGCTCAACGGCACCGCCGAGCAGGCGCTGGCCCAGATCGAAGCGCAAGGCTACGCCGTACCATACCAGGCCCAAGGCCGCGAAGTGGTCAAGGTGGGGGTGGAGTTCGACAAGAATACCCGCAACCTGGGGCGTTGGCTGATCGGGTGATCCAGCCCTTGATCGAGGAGCGCTGCGCTTCCTGCCACTACCAGGGAAGCGAGAACATGCGCACCTACGAGACCACGAAGATGCACGCCTACGGGATCTACCGGGAGGTCATGTCGGGGAACAAGAGCATGCAAGGTCGTTTGACCAGCGCCGAAAAGAAGCTGTTCGAAGCCTGGCACATCGCAGGGGAGCCACGCTGCCAAGATCCGAATCGGAAGAAGTGATCTTGCTGCCGAGCTTTGTTCAATCAAGGGCGGCCGACATCTTGGGAAGCTTGTTTCTATTGGCCAACACGCACGTGAGCCAGACACGGGCGTAGGAAGTCCATAACCGCTGTCACCCGTTGGAACAACAGAAATTGTCCTGAGCTTGTCGAATGGAACGGCGAACGGAACGGGGCTACATTGATGGAAATGTCCAAACTCAAGCCGGTACAGGATCTGCAGCGCGAACGCTTGACCAACCTGGATCAAGGGATCAAGCAGCTTCTGAAGGATCATCCTGTCGATACGCTGGAATTCCTGCTTCCCGATGCCTCCAAGGCGTGGGGCAAGCCCTTGTCGTGGGAGTTTTTGAACACCACCACGCGCAAGCACGATCTGGCCCGCAAGGGTTACGTGATGGACCTGAACGTCCGCTACACCTTCGCCAAGCGGTCGGTGGTCCTGGTGGTGCTGATCGAGCATTGGGCCACGGCCCAATCGGTGAACCTGCACCGTACGGCGCACTACTATCTCGATCTTCTGGAGCGGTTCCCGAAGGACGAGGTCGTGCCGGTGGCCTTGGTGACCGATCTCAAGCCCGCCCGGATCGCCAACAAGGTCCATTCGGAAAGCCGTGGCCGGGTGTGGCTGCACTTCGAGACACTGGTGCGCGAGGTGTCCCGCGAGGAGTATTCCGCCTGGGCGGGGGCTCGCAACGCGATTGCCCAGGCCTTGCGAGGTGCTATGGCCGGGCCACAGAGCCGGGCGGAGAAGGTTTTCCGGGGAGCCGAGGCGTTGAAGGGCATCGTTTCTCCCGAGGAATACCGCAACCTCTTCACTTTGGCCGCAGAAGTCGGTAAATTGACTCTCAAGGAAGTCGAGGCATACATGAAAAAGACACAACTCCGATCCGAAGCTCTCGAGTGGCTGGAATCCCAGGCCCAGGCCAGGGGCGAACAAGCCAAGGCGATTGCGACTGCCAGGAATCTTCTGGAACACGGTGTTTCGTGGGACATCATCACGAGTTCGACGGGCCTCAAATCCACTGAATTGAAGAAGCTCGCGAAGCCTGCTTCTGCCCGCAAGCTCGCCAAGAAGTAACCGACTTCAAAGCCGCATGGAATTTGGTGCCCTGGTCCTTAGATGGATCGGGGCGCTTTCGTTTCTGGAAACACAGCCACCCCGCCGCGGGCCTCCAGACCCTGACGGGGCTTCGGCCCAGCCGCCCCGCATTCGCTGGGCCCATCCTTGGGCCGTCGCCGCATCCGGCGGCTTGTCACGAGCACGGGGCGGCAGATCGTGCCGCCAGAACGCGCCACCCGCCCGCAAGCGCACGGGCGGCGCTGCAACATAATGGCAATTGCGCGTCTTGCCACTCGTCCATGCCGCGCATTCCCTCGCGCTTGCCAAGATTCGAATCGGAAGAAGTGATCCCCCTCACACCTTCAGCCGCTTGCGCACCTTTTCCGTGTCGAATCCCGCCAGGGTCTGCTGGTCCAGCCATTTCCGCAAGCGCAGTCTGCCCAGTTCGTTTTTGGATGCCGCCATCGGGGTTTGACCTGCCAGTTCGGCGAGGGGAGTGTCCAAGATGGCTTCGCCCAGGGGCTTTGATCCACCTGGGCTAGGATTGGCTTTGGGCTCGGTGGTGGACGGAGCGACGCCGAGGGCGAATCCGAGCAGGTCTTCGTGCAGCGCGAGCCAGATTTCGTTGTGGATGTCGGGGCGCAGCCGAGTCTGCGGTGCGAATCCGAACTTTTTCGCCAGCGCGTTCCAGAACGATTCCAGGCGGTGGACGCCTGCCGAACCGTGAAACCGTGCCGTGTGCAACCCCGCAAAATCGTGGCCGGCGTGGTGAAGGATCCGCGTCAGCAATGCGTCGCCAATCTTCCAGTCTTGCGGGGCGAACGATTCCATGACTTCCACCTCGCGGTGGCAGCCCAATTGCATCAGATGCCACCGCCCGTTGCCAAAACCTTGGACCACCCAAGGCTCCGTCGGAGCCAGGCTCCAGCTGTCCAGATGGTTGGCGAGCCTCAGGTCGGTCGGTTCAAAGAAACGGGCCACCCGCACGATAGGCCGTGCTTCGGAATATTTCTTGAACCAATCCCACAAGAAATGATCCAGGAACGCCTGCTGGTTGGATGGCTCGTCGAACGCCGATCGCAGAGGGTCGGACAGGTTGTCGATGCAGGAAAACCAAAGCTCCTGCATCCCCGCCGAGACTCGTACCATTTCCAGCAAGTGTCGACGCAACGATGCGTGCGCTTCCTGGGCGGAGGCGTCGCCGGAACGCATCGGGCTTTCGGCGAACCGGCCGCAACAGTCGGAATACGTCCGACCCGAGAGGCAGGGGCAGAGCTGCGCCCCCTTCGGCATCAGATGTCGAGCTCTCCCACCAAGTGGGCGTTGTCTTCGATGAACTTGCGGCGAGGTTCGACTTCTTCGCCCATCAGGACCTCGAACATCTCGTCGGCTTCCAGGGCGGCTTCCATGCTCACCTGGCGCAGGGTGCGGTGCGCCGGCTGCATCGTGGTGGTGGCCAGCTGCTCGGGGTTCATTTCGCCCAGACCCTTGTAGCGCTGGATGTACACGCCCTTGCGCTCGCCGGCTTCGGCCAGGATGCGCTCCAGTTCGGGCTCGTCGAACGCGTACTTCTCGTGCTTGCCCCACTTCACCTTGTAGAGCGGGGGCGTGGCGATGTAGAGATACCCCGCCTTGATCAGTTCGGGCATGAACCGGTAGAAGAACGTCAACATCAGCGTCTGGATATGGCTTCCGTCGACGTCCGCATCGGTCATCATGATGATCTTGTGGTAGCGGACCTTTTCCAGATTGAATTGTTCGCCCACGCCCGAACCGATCGCCTGCGCGATGATCTGGATGGCTTCCGATCCCAACGCCCGATCGATGCGCACGCGCTGCACGTTCAGGATCTTGCCTCGCAGCGGAAGGATCGCCTGGAACACGCGGTCGCGCGCCTGTTTGGCCGAACCACCTGCCGAATCGCCCTCGACCAGGTACAGTTCGCATTCCTCCGGCTTGCGGCTCTGGCAGTCGGCCAGCTTGCCCGGGAGTCCGGCGCCTTCCAGCACGTTCTTGCGGCGCGCCAACTGGCGGGCGCGGCGGGCGGCTTCGCGGGCGGTGGCTGCCTGGATGATCTTTTCCACGATGGACTTGGCCACCGCGGGGTTCTCTTCGAACCATTTCTGCAGGTGCTCGTAGGCGAGCGCCTCGACCTGGCTCTTGACTTCGCTGTTGCCCAGCTTGTGCTTGGTCTGGCCTTCGAACTGCGGTTCGGCCAGCTTCACGCTGACGACCGCCGTCAAGCCTTCACGGGTGTCGTCGCCCTCGATGGACAGATCCTTGAGCTTCCCCTGGAACTTCGTGTTGGCGTACTGGTTCACCACCCGGGTGAGCGCCGCCTTGAATCCCGACTCGTGCGTGCCGCCGTCGGTCGTGTGCACGTTGTTCACGAAGCTGTACACCACCTCGGTGTACGAATCGTTGTACTGCATCGCGATATCCACCGGGATCGGCGATTCGGTCGTGATGCGGATCGGCTTGGGGTGGATGGGCGTGCGCTTGCGATCCAGGAATTCCACGTAGGCTTCCAGGCCGTCCGGGAAATGGAAGTTCTCTTCGCGCAACGGGTCGTCGGCGGGCAGGCGTTCGTCCACGAACAGGATGTTCAGTTCGGGATTCAGGAACGCCAGGTCCCGCAACCGGTTGGCGATCGTGCTGCGCTCGAAGATCAACGTCTCGAAGATCTCGTGGTCGGGAAGGAATTCGACCGTGGTGCCGCGATCTTCGGTGGGCCCCAGGATTTCCAGAGGCGAAACCGTGTCGCCGCGTTCGAATCGCTGCCGATGCAGTTTGCCGTTGCGCGCCACATGGACCACCAGCTCGGAGGCCAGGGCGTTCACGCAACTCACGCCCACGCCGTGCAGACCGGCCGACACCTTGTAGGTGTTGTCGTCGAACTTGCCGCCCGCGTGGAGCTTGGTCATGACCACTTCCACGCCCGACATGCCCGATTCGTGCATGTCGCAGGGAATCCCGCGACCGTTGTCCTTCACGCGGATCCGGTTGTCCGGGGTGATGTTGACGTTGATGAGCGAGCAGTGGCCCGCGAGCGCTTCGTCGACGGCGTTGTCGACGACCTCCCAGATCAAATGGTGCAGGCCGCGGACATCGGTGGATCCGATGTACATGGCTGGTCGTTTCCGAACCGCCTCCAGACCCTCCAGGATCTTGATGGAAGAGGCGCTGTACTCGTTTGCGGGAGGCATCATCTGCTCTTCGGACATAGCCCCCAAAGGTAGTTCCGCCAATGGCCTGGATGGTGAACCACCGGGGCGGGAAGCTCCAGAGGTGGGATGGGTGGTGGGCGCCGGTGTTGGGGGCAAAGGGTGTCGTATCACACGGTGTGTAATCAAAAATATGGATTTATAAGGTCTGGATTGTGTGATCTTGATCACGCAATGGGAGGCGATTTTGTGTTGATGTGCCTAGTAATAAGGGGATTTTGTCTGTTTCTTATCTGGGTTCGCGATTGTATCTGTAATCAAAAATATCGCAATTTAGTTTGTTTCCGGTACCTTCTGCTTGTCCTGAAGGGAGGGGCGTCGTGTCCATCGACATCTACCAATACGAAGAGTATCGCAAGGCGCTGGCGGATCTGTGGCGCGCCAAATGCGAAATCGACCCGGAACTCACGCATCGGGCCTTCGCCAAGGTGGCGGGGTTTTCCAATCCCGGTTTCCTGGGAGACGTGATTCGCGGTCGCCGCAAGCTCAGCGAAGAAGCCGTGACCAAAATGGTCAAGGGGTTCGGATTGCGCGGAAGCGACGCCGAATTCTTCCGGTTGCTGGTCAAGCACAACCAGTCCAAGCATCCGGACGACCGCGAAGAATACTGGCGACAGATCCTGCAGCGTCGTTCGCGTTCCAGTTTCGTCAAGATGAACCCCGCGCTTTCCAGGTACTACCAGGACTTCCGGTATCCGCTGGTGCGCGCGGCTCTGCAGTGCCTGGAATGGAAAGGCGACGGTGCCGAACTCGGTGCGTTCATCGATCCTCCGCTGGCCCCGGCCGTGGCGCAGAAACTCGCGCAGGATCTGGTCGATTGGGGACTGGTCAAGATCGACCCCCAAGGCGTCCACCGCGTGACTTCGGCGTTCGTGGAGCCGCCCGCGACCATGCACGAGCAGGTGCGCCAGCTCAACCGGACCTGGATCACGCAGGGGGCAGAATCCATCTCGCGTTTCCCGGCCGACCGGCGCCACGTGTCCACCATCCTTCTCACCGTTTCGGAATCCACCCGCCGCGAAGTCCAGCGGCGCATCGACCGGTTCCGCCAGGAAATCTTCGAACTCCTCCGGGCCGACCAGAAGCCCGACCGGATCCTCCAACTGTCCATGCAATTTTTTCCGCGTTCGCGGGAAAGGAACTGAGCCATGAAACGATTCATCTCCATCCTCTGCGCGGCTCTCGTCATGGCCGCCTGCGACGCCAGCTCCACCGCCAACGGCCCGCGTGCCGGCGGCGAAGACTTCCCCAACACCATGCAGGCGCTGGGCCGGGCCTTGGCGCTCGGCGCCGACTCGTCCGGCGACTGGAACAGCCTCGATTCGGCCGACATCGCCGTTTCCGGTGACGCGTCGCTATCCGACACCGCGCGGTTGGTGGCGGCTCGGGGACAGGGCCTTTGGTGCTCCGACACATCGTACGATGGCGTTCTCTCGGGCGGCATCTACTTCAAGGTCGGCGTCAAGTGCCCCAAGATCGGCCTCATGATCCAGGATTCGCTCGCCTTGTCGGTGGTCGATCGGGCGGATGGGGGCAAGGACACGGTCTTCAAGGTGGTCCAGGTGGATTCGACCCTTCTGGGCGAATACCGCAAATTGATCACCATCGTCGATGCCGACGGCGATGGCGGATTCCTGCTCCGCAACGATCCGGGGCGCGCCGTGTTGTCGGCCCGCAAGACGGCTGGACGCTGGACGCTCTGGAATCGCATGGTCATGGATCCCGGGCCGGATGGTCTCTGGGATCCGGGCGAAGACAACCACGTCTACTCCGGGTCGCGGACCCTCCTGCTTCTCGCCGACACCATCCAACATGAACAGTACACGCCCCATGTCGCGGGAGCTCCGTTGCTTGCCGGAAAGACGGATTCCAACCTGGTTTGGGTCGACAAAATCCGTCGTCATCCCTTGAGGGTGCGCACGGAACGGGGGGTGCTCATGGCCTTCCGGGACTCATCCCGCAACTATCCGGCCTTCTGGAGGTCCAGGACGGAATGGGTGGGTGGGGGAGTCCGCTTCGAAACGGTGTTCGGTTCGCGTGCCGACAGCCAATTCGTGGCCGGCGATACGGTCACGATCCTGGATCGAGCCATGCGCGACGGCGACTCCTTGCGGGTGGAAGTGCGTGCGAAGCTCTCCCCGGTTCCCAGCGATCGGACGAGAGACTCCCTCCTGAGCCTGCGAGCCGAGCGTTATCGTCCCGGTCGCTTCGAGCGCAATTCGGTGTGGGAGTTCGTCTCCGATCGGCCCATCGGCAATGGCAAGGACGCGGACTCGGGCGATCTGTTCGCCCGGGTCGATTTCTCCGACGGCCGTTGGATCCAGTTCGACGGTCGCTGGGAGCTTGGAGTGTTCTCCGGAACCTTCAGCACGGGCAACGATTCCGGGAGCATCGTCGTGAACCGCGACGGCTCGGTGCGTTCGCTCGTGCGCAAGTAGGCGATCCGTCCCGGATCCGGCGCGACACCGGGGGCTTCGCGCTTCCGGCATCGTTTGGCAACGATCGCGGGCAGGAATGCTCGCGATCATCTATTTTTGCCTCCCACTATGGATACGCTCGAAACCGCCAAAAGGACCGCCGCCGCCGCCGCACTCAAACTCGTGGAAGACGGAATGGCCCTCGGGCTCGGAACCGGCTCCACCGCCCGCCACCTGGTCCAGTTGTTGGCCGAGCGCATCCAGATGACCGGTCTGCGGGTGCAGTGCTGCGCCACTTCCCGCGATACCGCCGACCTGGCCCGCTCTTTGGGCATCGAGATCTTCGACCTCGACGACCTTGGCGAGCTGGATCTGGCCATCGACGGAGCCGACGAGATCGACCCCAGGCTGAATCTCACCAAGGGCGGAGGGGCGGCCCATTTCCGGGAGAAAGTCGTCGAGAAAGCCGCCAAGCGGTTCGCGGTCATCGCCGATTCCACCAAGCTCGTCGAAAAGCTCGGATCCACCCGCCAGATTCCGTTGGAAATCCTCCCCTTCGCCTGGAAGACCACTTGCCGGCACATCGAGGCGTTGGGAGGCAAGGTGACGCCTCGCATCGGCGCCGACACCGAGATCGTCCGCACCGACAACGGGAACCTGATCGTGGACGGAGATTTCGGATCCATCGCCGATCCCGGGGCGCTGGCGAAGAAACTCGACACGGTGACGGGCTTGTTGGAACACGGCCTGTTCGTGGGGATGGCCGAGGTCGCTTTCGTGGCGCACCCCGACGGCCATGTCCAGACAATCAAGCCCTAGAGGCGAAGAGCCGCCACGCGGGCCGGCGACACCCTATATTCACACCAGTCGATCCCATCCTTCCACCCGGAGGCACCAGAGCATGCGATTCGTCCTCGTCCAGGCAGTCCTCGCCGTGTCCGGGTTGGCTATCGCCCAGGAGCCGTGCCTCGACACACTGCTCCTGAATTCCATCCAGGTCGAACGCCAGACCCTGCGCAATTCCGCGACCTTGGGTGGATGGAGTTCCGTGGTTCTGAAAACCTTCGACGCCAACAGCCTTCGTGCCGCGGCTCCGCTGGCCCAGCCTCCGGTGTCCGATCTCCCCGAAGAGATCGCTTTGACCGACGTCCGTCATTTCACCCGCATCGTGTCCAACGCCTGCTCCGACATGGTGTCTCCGGTCGAATTCTGGCGTGTGACAGATACCTTCAAACTCTCCGGAGTTGCCGCGATCGAACCCGCGGTTCGCGAGACGGATTCGATTCTCGTGACGCGCCGCTCCGACGAGGCGGTCCTGGAAAGCGGGAAGCCCCAGGAGTTGAAGTACCGCTGGACCTCCGACGATTTCGACCTGGCCTTGGTGGACGCCGCCGATACCGTGGACGCCTGGAGCATTTGGTTCGTGGGGCGATCGTTCCGCAACACGAATGTTGGCGTACCCGTCTCGGGTGTTCGTGCTTACCGGATGTTCCAAAGCAAGGTGACCGGCTACTTGGCCGAGGCTCTGGCTCTCTTCCAGGCGTCCGTCGATTCGGTCGGTCGTGGGGAACTCGATTCCACGCGCTTCGACATCGTGCGGATGCGGCATGTCTACCAGCGTCCTGTTTGGGTCGGCGTGAAGGGAAAACGTCTTGCGCCAAGGCTCCAGGCGGTCCGCGAGGGAGACGGCTGGCGGTTTTCGCTTTCGGGTGCGTCCAGCCTCTCGATCTCGGGTTTGGATGGGCGTGTCGTTCGGCGGTTGTCCGGCGCTCGTGACGTATTCTGGGACGGGCACGACCAGGAAGGGCGTC
Organism: Fibrobacterota bacterium; assembly: GCA_029557215.1. Lineage (GTDB taxonomy): Bacteria > Fibrobacterota > Fibrobacteria > UBA5070 > UBA5070 > UBA5070. The sequence goes on from JAKPQQ010000237.1 coordinate 59,950, forward strand.
GAGTCCCTGCCGGAATCTGGCTGGTGGGTGGTGTCGGCGCCGGTTCATCGACAATCTTTGTCCGCTGACTTCCCGGGAGTGTACTCCTCGCGAGTATGATCCCGGGCGAAATGGGCTGAACTTGGGTAGCCCGGCTCGCCCGGCTGGAGTTATTCTGGGAAGAGAGGCGCCACTCCGTCGCCGCCCTTGGAGGATCCTCCCAATGCGTCCAACCCGTTTCCTGCTGGCTTCCGCCCTTTCCGCAGCCGCTTCCACAGGTGCCGCCTGCACCGATTCGTTGTTCCTGCAATCCATCACGGTCTTTCGGCAAAGCCTAAAGAACACGGCCACCCTGGGTGACTGGGACAGCGTCAAGGTGAATCCCTGGGATGCGAACGATCTGCTGAAAGCCGCTCCGCTCGGGTACCCGTACTCCAACGATGCAGACGTGGCTACCCATTATCTGGCATTCAAGTTCGATTGTGGCGCCGATACCGCTTCGGCGGTGCAAGGGGCCAGGGTTATCACCAAGCGCGTCCGGTCCGGCGAAGAATATCGTCATCAGACGACATTGGAGTCCTTCACGACGGATGCCAGTGTGATCATGATCGATGGCGACGGAAAAGGAACATCTCTGAACGGCGTGCCATTCAGTAATCTGTGGAAGTCCAACCTGTTCTACATCGGGAAAAAAACAGCATCGTCGCCGCGCCAGAGTTACGGCCAGGTTGCGGTCGCGGACATCTATTCATCTACCAGCACGAGCACATCCTGGAAGAGCAGATCAGCAGCTGGATATGGTGTCTATCCGGTCCTGGCCGATCACGACAACGTCCTTTCTGAATTTCTGGAAGATACGGTCAGCCTCTATGTCGCCAAGTTGGGCTCAGGAGTCGATTCGGTCCGCACCCAGATCGTCCGCTTCCGCTACGAGTACGACTACACCAAGCCCGCCACCGGAATCCGTTCCTCCGCACCGCGCGCCGCGTTCCGGGTGAACGCTGGGGCCAACGGTTGGAGCATCCAGCTCACCCAAGCCGCTCCGGTTTCCATCTATTCCACCGAGGGACGGCTGATTCGTCAATTCTCGGCGGCACGTTCAGTGTTCTGGGATGGCCGTGATGCTTCGGGCGCCAAGGTCCGGCCTGGGTTGTGGGTGGTGCGCGCTTCGGGGCACGGTGCTGTGCCCGTCCTGGTCCGCTGACCTCCTTCAAGCACAGGCAACCAACCATGCGACAACCCTGCGATCCGTTCGCGGGGTTGTTCGTTTCTTGCTTCGGGCGCCTCCCGCGGCGGTAACCAGATTCTGTCCACCAGGGTGATCCTCGTGTTTCCTGGTGTTTCCTCGCCGCGGGCCGCCGCCTCCCCTCGACACGCCACCTGCCGTGGCTGCTCGGGGGCAAGTCCGGGCTACCCTCCGGTCGGCCCTCGCGCTTGGCGCGCGGGCTGCCTGCGGCACCCTCCAGGCGGCTGGCGCATTCGTTGGCCGCTCGCCGTGGGGCCCCGGTCGTGGGCGATCCGTACGCCCCTTGCGCAGTTTGAACCAGAGTGTTCCGTGCGCATCCAACGCCGTGGAAACGATCCCGACAGATTTTGGAGCACGGCAAAAACGAAGAAGGCCGGAGTGCTGTCCTCCGGCCTTCCCATATCACACTCGAACTCGAACGCTCCCCCGGAAAACCGCACAAGGCGGGACCGGCAAAGGAGTCGGAACCCCACACGCAGAGGTTCTTCTCGCTATTCCATCCGCACGAACGAGGGTTCGTCGGATCTCATTTTGATCGTACGAATCTCGATAGAGCTACCTGTTCTCTTCCGCGGCCCTGAGTGGGCCACTTCCCATACGTTACGGTCGGATTTCGCAGAAAGCAACAGTCTCGACCGTCAAAATTTTTCGTCGGGTTCGTCATCGAAACTTCGCGCGTCCCATCCAGAACTTCCGTTCCGAATCTTCCAGCTTCTCGATCGCATAGCGCAGCATTGTCCGTGGCATCCGGGCCGCGTATTTCTCGAGGAATTCCAGCAACACCCCCTTATTCCGGTTTCCGGCTTCCCGCAACATCCAGCCCGTCGCCTTGTGGATCAGGTCGTGATCGTCAGTCAGGAGCGCTTCGCAAACTTCCACACAGGGGCTCATGTGGCCGTTGCGAATTTCGTGGAACGTGCTCATCACCGCGATACGGCGATCCCAGACCCTGCCGCTCCGGGCCAGAGTCCAAAACGTGTCTGGATCGGGGTGTTTCTCCCACCAAGGCCCCAAGATGAGATGGGCGCTGGAATCCACAAGGTCCCAATTGTTCACATGCTCCTTGTGCTGCAGGTACAGGGCGGCGATTTCGGCTTGGAAGGTTTCCGATTTCGCCCGGGAATAGGCATCCACCCAGCTAAGCAGTCCCGCCAGACGCTCCTCGTGCCAGTCGGACTCGACCAGTCTGACAGCATCCTTCGGAGTCATTCCCCGGAATTGCCGCACTCCGCGACGGATTTCGGGAACCGGAATCCCCAGGAATCTGTCGTGCTCGGCATATCCGCCCGGTCCCGCCTGGAAGAACCGGGCTTGCCCCTTCGCCCTTTCCGGATCTTGTCGCTCCCGGAGCCATTTCGAGAAGTCCTTCGCTCTCATTCCCGGAATCTATTCCGATTTTCGGCAGATTCCCCCTCCGCTTCCTCCCGGGCCGGTCCCAAATCCCCGGGAGCAGGTTTTACCTTTCCGCGCCTATGAAGCTCCAGAAGCCCGTCACGTCGCAGGTCCTGCGCCAGTCGTTCATCGACTTCTTCGCCTCCAAGGACCATCGTTTCGTTCCTAGCTCGCCGGTCGTTCCCAACGACGACCCGACCCTGCTGTTCGCCAACGCCGGCATGAACCAGTTCAAGTCCATCCTTCTGGGCGGCGACAACCCCACCAATCTCAAGCGTGCGGCAAACTCGCAGAAGTGCATCCGTGTTTCCGGCAAGCACAACGACCTCGATGTCGTGGGCCGCGACAGCTATCACCACACCTTCTTCGAGATGCTGGGCAACTGGAGCTTCGGCGACTACTTCAAGAAGGAAGCGATCGAGTGGTCCTGGGAGTTGCTCACCGAAGTGTGGGGACTCGACAAGTCCAAGCTCTGGGCCACGGTGTATGAAGACGACGACGAAGCTCTCGAGCTTTGGAAGAAGCACACCGACATCGACCACTCCCACATCCTGAAGGCCGGCAAGAAGGACAACTTCTGGGAGATGGGCGACATCGGCCCCTGCGGTCCGTGCTCGGAAATCCACTACGACTTCGGCCCCGAATCCGACCCCCGCACCGGTGAACCCGGTTATGTGGCCGGTGTGAACGTGGACGGCTGCGAGCGCTTCATCGAGATCTGGAACAACGTGTTCATGCAGTTCGAGCGCATCGAAGACGGATCGCTCCGTCCGCTGCCCGCCCAACACGTGGATACCGGCATGGGCTTCGAACGCATCTTGCGCGTGATGCAGGGCGTGAAGTCGAACTACGACACCGACGTCTTCCAGCCTCTGCTCCAGAAGATCGCCGCACTGACCGGTGTGGCCTACGATCCGGGTGAAAAGGGCACTCCCCACCGCGTGATCGCCGACCACCTGCGCAGCTTGTCGTTCTCCATCGCCGACGGCGCCACGCCATCCAACGAAGGTCGTGGCTACGTGCTGCGCCGCCTGCTGCGCCGCGCCGCCCGCTTCGCCCGCGAACTGGGCGCTCGCAAGCCGGTTGTCTGCGAAGTGGTCCCCACCCTCGTGGAAATCATGGGCGACGCCTTCCCCGAGCTCAAGGCTCGCCAGGCGCACATCGTCACCGTGATCAAGTCCGAAGAAGAACGCTTCGGTCGCACCCTCGATCAGGGTCTGGAACGGTTCCGCAAGGCTGCCGAAGCCGCGGTCGGCGGAGTCATCGCCGGCGAAGACGTCTTCAAGCTCTACGACACCTACGGATTTCCGGTCGACCTCACCGAGCAGATGGCTTTGGAGCGGGGCTTGGGCATCGACCAGGCCGGCTACGAAAAGGCCATGGAAGAGCAGCGCGAACGCGCCCGCTCCGGTGGCAAGTTCACAAGCATCTTCAATAGTCTCGACGGCTGGACCATCCTCCAGGAAGGCAACCCCGCGTTCGTCGGGTACGAGTGCGACGCCGCCGACGTCAAGACGCTCCGCTTTCGCGAGCACGAAGACGATTTCTGGATCGTCACCGACCGCACCCCCTTCTATCCGGAAATGGGCGGCCAGATCGGCGACACCGGCGTCCTCGAAGGCAAGGGTGTGCGCTTCCAGGTGATCGACACTCAAAAGGTGAACGACGCGATCGTACATCGCGCCAAACTCGTGGAAGGTTCGCTCTCCGACGAATCCGTCGCGAATCTCGAGGCGAGCGTCTCGGTCGAAGGCCGCGCCGCCACCCGCCGCAACCATTCGGGCGTGCACCTGCTGCACGCCGCGCTGCGCCAGGTCCTGGGCGAACACGTCCAGCAGCAAGGCTCGTGGGTCGGCCCCGACGCCTTCCGCTTCGACTTCGTGCACACCTCGGCCTTGTCCGAATCCGAGATCCTGCGGGTAGAAGATATCGTCAACGAGCAGATCCGCCAGGATCTGCCCATCGTCACCCAGGTGCTCCCGGTCGACGAAGCCAAGAAGTCCGGCGCCATGGCGCTCTTCGGCGAAAAGTACGGCGACACCGTCCGGGTGCTCTCCATGGGCGAGTTCTCCAAGGAACTCTGCGGCGGCACCCACGCGGGCTCCACCGGCGAGATCGGTCTTCTTCGCATCCTGCGCGAGTCGTCCATCTCGGCGGGCGTGCGCCGCATCGAAGGTGTCTGCGGCGCCCCGGCGTTCGAGCTCCTGCGCAGGCAGGCCACCGCCGCCACCCGTCTTGCCCAGACCCTCAAGTGCGGCGACGACGAGATCGGCCAACGGGTCTCCGATCTTTCCGCCAAGCTGCGCGCCGCGGAAAAAGAGATCGAATCCCTCAAGGTCGCGGCCCTTTCCGCCAAGGTTCCCGCCTTGCTGGCGAAGTCCGTCGACTTGGGCAAGGCCCAGGCCGTCGCGCTCGATCTCACGCAGGAAGCGGGCGATGCCGCCACCTTCGGCCGTCTCGTGGACGCGCTGGAGCAGGGCTTGGGCAACGGTCGCGTGGCCCTGTTCTCTGCCGGGTTCGAAGGCAAGGTCACCTTGGTAGCCATGGTTTCGCAGGATCTGGCCAAAGCCTGTCCCGCCGGGCCCCTTGTCAACGCGGCCGCTGCGGTGTGCGAAGGCAAGGGCGGTGGCAAACCCAATCGCGCCCAGGCCGGCGGCAAGGATCCGTCCAGGATCCCGCAGGCCCTGCAGGCGTTCCTGGACGCCGCCAAGGCCAAGCTTTCCTGAGGAGTTGTAGAATTCCGTCATGATCGGCCCGCTCGAACAACAGTTTCTGGATCGCCGCGCGGAAGTCGGCCCCCTGTGGGCCGTCCTGCTCGACCCCGATTCGCTGCCGCCGCAGGAACTCGCCGCCACCGCGCGCGAAGTCCAGGCGGCGGGCGCCGATCTCCTGCTCGTGGGCGGAAGCTCCGCCGCACCGGGCGTGTTCGAATCCGGCATGAAGGCCATCCGCGAACAATCCACGCTGCCCGTCGTGCTGTTCCCGGGTTCCTACCACCAGGTGGTGGCCGGTGCCCACGGGATCCTCTTCCAGACCTTGCTGTCGGGCCGCAATCCGCAATACCTCGCCGAAGAACAGGTCATGGGAGCCCCCCGCGTGCTGGCCCACGGCATCGAACCCATCCCCACGGCCTACCTCCTCATCGAATCCGGCGTGCCCACCACTGTTCAAAAAGTGTCAGGGACCCAGCCGCTGGACCGCGACGATCACGAGCGGGTGCTCCACCACGTCTGGGCGGCCCGCATGATGGGCATGCGCTGGGTGTACCTGGAAGCCGGTTCCGGCGCCCAGCAACCGGTTCCCGTCGAACTGGTCCGCCGAGTCCTGTCCGAAGGCGGCGTCAACCTGATCGTCGGCGGTGGGCTTCGCACTCCCGAATCCATCCGCGAACGCGCTTCGCTCGGTCCGGCCATGATCGTCACCGGCAACGTCCTGGAACAGCGCCGCGACGCGTCGTTCCTCCGAGAATTCGCCCAAGCCGTCCACGGCGAATAACGTCGCGACGTTTCCCGACAAGGACCGCGCCGCATGGCCGGTTCCTGTTGCTTTTCGCGGTCCAAAGTTCTTTCGAGGGCCGATTCTGCGCGCAGGACTTGGCTCCATCGCGGGTTTTGCAAGTCGTGGAGAACTCTACACATGCAGGGAGCCCGTTGCTCGCGAACCTGCCTTGGGCGAGCAACATGGGGCAGTCAGAGAAATTTTTCTGCCATCTGAACTTTTTTTGCCCAGGACCCTTGAATTCGATCGAGACCCGGGGTATGTTTATCACCCCGCCGCAAGAACGGCGGCGCCGAGGCGAAAGCCGAGGCAAGCGAGTCGAAAGACTCGATGAGGTTCGACCTCAACTCTTTGACATCTTGGTAGGATTGATTTGTGCAGGTCCTAGATTCATTTGAATTGATAGGAAACTATGCGACGCGTCACGAAAGTGGAAAGCTAGGATGGACAAACTGATTGGAGAGTTTGATCCTGGCTCAGAACGAACGCTGACGGTGTGCCTCATACATGCA
>JAKPQQ010000241.1 GCA_029557215.1 Fibrobacterota bacterium
CAAGGGAAACAGCCCGGGACTTCTGTCGCGTTGGGTTCCCTTGAACGCCTCTCCCGTGGCGATCTCCTGGATGCTCGACGGCAACGGTGACGGCGCACCCGACTCCATTGGCTTCGGCGTGCGAGGAAGCCTCGGGACCGCCACGAGCGCGACGGTCCACTGGAAGACCGCGGCTGGTCTGGATACGGTCCTTGTGGTGCCCACTCCCACGGGCATCGGGACCGGACTTGCACTGCCCTCGGGCATCCTGCGCAACGCCACCTACTGCGCGGGCTGCTATGTCGAGGTCGCGATGGACGGCACCAAGCGCCGCATCGTCCTCCTCGATTCCGTCGCGCCGGTCGCGTTGTCGGCGAAGCTTCGCTTCGGCATCACCAAGGACACCCTCCTTGTCGTGGTTTCCGAAGCCTTCACCATCGGTACGGGAGCGGGCGAGGGCGCCGCGGCGACCAAACTCGCCGTCGCGACCGATCGTCGCGGCACCTTGGTGGGAGGTGTCGCCAGCGCCGAAGGCAACATCCTGCGCATCGTCGTCGACACGGGTTCCGTCTCGGCCGACTCTCTCCGGCTCCGGAGCTGGATTCTGGGCAATCTGAACAAGGCCGTCGGCCTCAACTCCCCGTTCGCGCCCATCGAATACGGCCCCCAGCCCATCACGGTCGCTCTCTTTGACCGCAATGGCGATGGCCAGGCCGATTCCGTGAGATTCCGCCTGGCGCGTTCGGCCACTGGCGCGCCCGTGCCGGCATCCTTCTCCGTCACCTGGGCGGGTACCACGGCCACGGCCGCGACTCTTGCTCGATCCACGGATGGTCGTTCCTGGAGTGGAGCCATCGGTCCCTTCCCGGTTGCCACCATGTGCTCCGGCGATTGCACCGGCTGGATCACCACCAGCACGGGCGACAAGACCTCCTATGTCGCCGTCGTCGAAGATTCCATCGCTCCGGTCGCTGTTTCCGCGACTCTGCGGTACGGCTTCGGTGGCGAACCCGATACCCTGGACGTGAAGGCCTCCGAACCCCTGGTGAAATCCACTGCCGGGGCGTGGGTGGAAACGGGAACGGACCGCTCCGCGATCCACGGGCACGCGTTGGCCTCGACAATTCCCGGCACGGTCACTTCGGATGCCATCCGCTTGGTCGTACCCAGCGGGACCATCCCTTCGAGCGACTCCATCGTCCGCCTGGGTAATCTGCTTTCCGATGCCGGTGGAGCCCGCGTCGGTGAGGTATCCCGCTGGGTGGTGCTCGCTTCCGCCGCCAGAGGGCGCGCCACCCTTTACGATGCAGATCAGGATGGCGCCGCCGACTCCGTATGGTTCGGTGTCCGCGGCCGTCTGGGCTCCGGCGCCGC
>JAKPQQ010000244.1 GCA_029557215.1 Fibrobacterota bacterium
GTCGCGGAGCTGGCCGCGCCGCGTGCGCATCGAACTGGTGGAACGCGTGCCGGTGGCCCGGTTGGGCACGGGCAAGTGGGTGGCGGTCGACGGCGTGCTGCTTTCGCCGCGCGGAACCGAAGTCTTCCCGCTGCTGGTGGGGCAAGGCTACAAGGGCGGACGCATCCCCATGAAGCGCGCCGCCGAATCGCTCGAGGGACTGCTGGAGATGGAACGCTCGGGCTGGACCTCCAGGATCGAGCAGGTCGCGTTGGTGCCCGACGGCAGCATGGAATTGCGTCTTTCCGGAATCGCCCCCAAGGTGATGGTGGCGTCGGGGGACTGGAAGCGTTCGTTCGCCCGGGTGGGCGCGCTTCGCGCGGAGCTGGGCGACGAGCTGTCGCTCTTTTCCGCCATCGATCTCAGGCATGGAAGCTGCGCGGCCCTGCGTCGCGCGGACGGAGGTGTGTGATGCGGGCCCAGACGGGACGAATCGTGACAGGACTCGACATCGGCACCACCAAGGTGTGCGCGATCATCGGCGAACTGGGTGCCGACGGGCGCGTCGACATCATCGGCGTGGGCACAGAGGTCTGCACGGGGCTCCGGCGCGGCGTGGTCATGAACATCCAGAAGACGATCGAAAGCGTCCGCAAGGCGGTGGAAGAAGCCGAACTGATGAGCGGTGTGGACGTGCAGGACGTGTACGTGGGCATCGCCGGTGCGCACATCCAGGCCAAGAACAGCCGCGGCGTGATCGCGGTCAGCCGCAAGGGCGGAATCATCGCGCAGGAAGACGTGGATCGCGTGATCGAGGCGGCGCAGGCAGTTCCGCTGCCTCCCGGACGGCGCATGCTGCACGTGGTTCCGCAGACCTTCGTGGTCGACGACCAGCCCGGCATCCTCGATCCGGTCGGGATGACCGGCGTGCGCCTGGAAGGCGAAGTCCACATCGTGACCGGCGATGTTTCCAAGGTCCAGAGCCTTTTGCAGGCCGTGGAAGGCGCCGGATTGCGCGTGGCCGACATCGTGCTCGAACCTTTGGCCTCCTCCATGGCCGTGCTCGACGAGGACGAGAAGGAGATGGGCATCGCCATGATCGACATCGGCGGTGGCACGACGGATCTTGCCATCTTCTCGGGCAGCTGCATCCGCCACACCAGCTCCATCCCCATCGGGGGGGATCTCGTGACCACCGACGTCGCCTACGGGCTCAAGGTGCCCAAGGGCCGCGCGGAAGAGATCAAGAAGAAGTACGGTTGCGCCATGCAGGCGCTGGTGCCGCGCGAAGAATGCTTCGTGGTGCCCGGCGTGGGCGCCAACGACAACCGCGAACTGACGCGTCTGGAACTGGCCGCCATCATCGAGCCTCGCATGGTGGAGATCTATCGCGGCGTGGCCGCCGAGCTTCGCCAACTGGGCCTGCATTCGCAATTGGGTGCGGGGCTCGTGCTCACCGGAGGCGGCTCGCTCCTGCCGGGCTCGGCGGAACTGGCAAGCCACGTGATCCAGCTTCCGGTGAGGCTTGGCACGCCGCGCGGATTCGGCGGGCTCGTCGACTCCGCGTCCACTCCCAAGCACGCCACGGCGATCGGACTCGTGTTCTACGGCCAGGCCGACGGCGGGTCGGTCGCGAACGGAACCCAGGCAGGACCTGGCGGCGATCGCCTCAAGGACATCTTCCAGCGCATGACCCGTTGGGTCTCGCGGTACTTCTGAATCACAGTCAAATCATGTCAACAACCCCCACGCTACACAAGGAGAGCACCATGAACTTCGCCCTAGAGACATCCCCCGAGTCCAGCCAGGCGCGGATCAAGGTCGTCGGCATCGGCGGCGCAGGCGGCAACGCCGTCAACCGGATGATCGAGGCCGGACTGCGCGGCGTCGAGTTCATTTCCATGAACACCGACCTCCAGGTGCTCGAGCGCAACCTCGCCGACGTCAAGATCCAACTGGGATCCAACACCACGCGCGGCCTGGGCGCCGGGGCGAACCCCGATCGCGGTCGCCAGTCGGTGGAAGAAAGCCAGGAAGAGGTCGCCGAACGCCTCAAGGGCGCCGACATGGTGTTCATCACCGCCGGCATGGGTGGCGGCACGGGCACCGGCGCCGCTCCGGTCGTGGCGGAGATCGCACGCGAACTGGGCATCCTCACCGTGGCCGTGGTCACCCGCCCGTTCGACTGGGAAGGCGCCGTGCGCAAGCGCAACGCCCGCCAGGGTCTGGAACTCCTGCGCGCCTGCGTCGACACCATCATCGTCATCCCCAACCAGAAGCTGCTTTCGGTGGCCGGCAAGGGAATGACCATGCGCGACGCGTTCCGCACCGCCGACGACGTGCTCTACAACGCGGCCCGCGGCATCTCGGAAATGATCCTGCGTCCGGGCGACATGAACGTCGACTTCGCCGACGTGTCGGCCATCATGCGCGATTCGGGCCAGGCCCTCATGGGATCGGGTTGCGCTTCGGGCGACAACCGCGCGCGCATGGCCGCCGAACAGGCCCTGCACTGCCCGCTGCTGGACGCCGTGGACATCCGCGGCGCGACCGGCATGCTCGTGAACATCACCGGCGGGAGCATCATGGCCCACGAGATCCACGAGGTCATGGAATACTTCCGGGCCGCCATGGGCGAAGAGAACGAAGAGAACATCATCTTCGGATTCGGCGAGGACGATTCCACCGACGAGTTCCGCGTGACCCTGATCGCGACCGGATTCGATCCCGACATGCAGAATCTGCCGCAGACCGGGGGCATGCCCTCGTACGCCGCTCCGCAGTACGCGCAGCCCCAGCCCCCTCAGCAGGCTGCATGGCAGCCTTCGCGCGCGCCGGTCGCGCCCGCGCCCCAGCCGCAGGCTCCGGCTCCCTCGGCCACCGCCTGGGGCCAGTCGTGGAACGCTCCCGCGCAGGAAGGGCCGCGTGCCGGCACAGGATCGATCCCAGCCGCCAATTCCCGTCCTTCGGGTCGCATCAGCGGCGCCCAGGCCGCCTTGGCCGCCGTCGCCGCTCCCCGCGCCACCGGCGCGATGCGTCGCGAGCCTTCGGGCGCCATGCCCGTCGCTCCGCTGGGTTCCGGTCGCCAGCGCGGGATCTTCGTGCCCGACTTCGAAGACGGAATGGACGACGACATCGACAAGCCCGCCTACCTGCGCCAGCGCGGCTGATTTGAGTCTCTCCCTCTACGTCCACGTTCCGTTCTGCGAGACGAAGTGCGCCTACTGCGACTTCGCCTCGTGGGCGGGGCGAAGCGGCGAGGAAGCGGCCTGGCTCGACCGGATCGAGCGCGAACTCGGGCTCCGCGGCAAAGACGCTGCGGAGCCTTTGTTTTCCGTGTTCTTCGGGGGTGGCACGCCGTCGGCGCTTTCCGACCCGGGCCTGGAACGATTGTGCCGGTCGGTCGCCGACAATTTCCGGTTCCAGTCCGGCATGGAATGGAGCATGGAGGCCAATCCCGTCTCCCTGACCCCGGCAAAGCTCGCGATCGCCCGCGACCACGGGGTGAACCGCGTGTCCGTGGGTGTGCAGTCCTTCGAGCCGGATCTGCTGCGGCGCATGGGCCGCGCCCACGACGCCGACCAGGCGCGGGAAGCCCTGGACCTGGTGGCGGGAAGCGGCCTGCGCTGGAGCGCCGACCAGATCTTCGCGCTGCCGGGCCAGACCTTGGAACAGTTCTTGTCTTCCCTGGAGGCCCTGCTTTCCTGGAATCCGCGCCACGTCTCGTTCTACGGCCTGACCCTGGAGCCGGGCACCGAGTTCTGGAAGCAGCACGAAGCCGGAACTCTCTCCGAGGCCGACGAGGACCTCTACGCCGACATGTATTCCCGTGGCGTCCAATTGTTGTCGGATGCCGGAATCCGTCGCTACGAGGTCTCCAACTTCGCGGCGCCGGGCGACGAATGCCGCCACAACGAAGCCTACTGGGACACGCGCTCGTCGTGGCTGGCCGCCGGGAACGCGGCCCACGGCTACGAGCCGCACCTGCGTTGGCGCAATCCGCGCGGGTTGAACGCGTGGTCGGCATGGGTCGACGCGGGCTGTCCGGTGAAGGACGTCGCCGCCGAGGAGCTGGGCGCCGACGAGCGCTGGACCGAAGAGTGGTTCTTGGGGTTGCGCCAGGCCCAAGGCGTGGACATTTCCCGCCTGCAAGCGGATTTCCCGGATCGGGAGATCCTGCGCGACCGGATCGCACGGCGCATCGCCAGCGGACACCTGGTCGTGGAAGACGGATTCGTGCGGCTGACCGGGGATGGCTGGCTCTTGCTGGACGCCATCGCGGTGGAGCTGTCGGGGTGAATCAGGCCCGGGCAGGGAAATCCCGGGCGAAGGAGATCATCTCACCGTCCGGAACACTCCCACGACTTTTCCCAGGATCCGGAAATCGGGGCTGCGCGAGCTGATCCAGATGGGTTCCATGCTGGAATTGCGCGGCTGCAACCGGATGCGATGGCGCTCCGGATAGTAATCCTTCACAGTCGCTTCGTCGCCCACCAACGCCACGATGGTTTCGCCGTTGTTGGCGGTCGACTGCGGGCGGGCGAACACGATGTCGCCGTCCATGATCCCGATTTCCTGCATGGATTCGCCTTGGACCTTGAGCGCGAACGCGTTGGGGGTCGGGAGCAGGCTACGCGGGATGGTGAGGGTTTCTTCGGCGTTTTCCACCGCCAAAATGGGCTGTCCGGCGGCGACGCGCCCCAACAGCGGGATCTGGAAGAATTCTTCGTCGGCGGAATGCAGGATCGAGTTCGGTGCGGTGGAAATCGATTCCTGCGAAGGGTGGCTGCTGTCTTCGACCACGGAAAGCCCGCGGGAAAGCCGAGGCGAACGCTTGAGCTGCCCCTTCTTTTCCAGCGCCTCCAGGATGACCCGCACCCCGTTGGTGCTGCGGATGTCGAAGTGGTCGCAGATCTCGCGCACCGTGGGAGGACAGTGGGTATCCCGCACCTGATCCCGGATGAAGTCGAGGACTTGGCGTTGGCGATGGGTCAGAGGACGAAGGCTTTGTTCCACGTTTTCAATATAGTGTCCAAGTGGGCACTAGCGCAAACGTTTTCTGTTCTTGCGTGCAGGGTCATTCTGTTCAATGACAGATTGCAAACCCCAATGGAGAGTTGTACCTTCAGTACATGGTATGGCTACAGGCCATCGTCCTGTCAGTGTCATTTGCATGCTTCGCCTGTTTCATGGCCTTAGCTTCCTGGCGCATGAATGTGCAGGCGCGCAAAGCTGACCAACTCTTCTCTCCACGAACCAACGAAATTACGTGACCAACTCGCCGGATACATTGCTCCCGATTCTGGTCCGTAGCCCGGTTCATGTGGATGTGTTTGCTTTCTGTCTCCGCAATCCTGGAGTCCATGTGCGCATCGAGCACCTGGCCCGGAGTCTTGGACGCAGTCTGGCCGACGTGGAAGATGCTTTGGATGATCTAGGACGCGAAGGATGGGTCACCCGTCGGAGTTCGCCTGCTGGCGAATCGGTGGAGTTCAATGCTCCCCCCCGCGAAGACGGAACCTTGGATGCCGATCGCCTCGATGCCTACCTCGCCCTCTTGCGCTCGGCGTCCCGTTCCGGGAAATGAGCGACCACTCCTTGCATCGATGCAAAGGTTAGATCGAACATGCTCATAGCTCTCCTCATCCTCCAGGCCGCCACTCTCGGCGTGCTTGTCTACGTGATCCTCCAAATCAAGACCATCTTCCGCGAAGTGCGCAACCCCGTCGTTCGCCAGAAGGGCAGTCTTTCCGCCGAATTCAAGGATCGTCTGCGCAACCTGCCCCGTCCCGACGGCCAGAATCGCGACAACCGCGATGGCAACCGCGAGAACCGTGGCGACCGTGGCCCCCGTCCCGAAGGCAACCGCGAGAATCGCGACCGCGGCGACCGTGGCGATCGCGGCCCCCGTCCCGAAGGCAACCGCGAGAATCGCGACCGTGGCGATCGCGGCCCCCGTCCCGAAGGCAATCGCGAGAATCGCGACCGCGGTGACCGTGGCGATCGCGGCCCCCGTCCCGAAGGCAATCGCGAAAACCGCGGCGACCGTCCCGAACGCGCTCCTCGCGCCGAGGCTCCCGCTGCCGCCGCCGAAGGCCAGTCCGCTCCGGTGGAGGCCG
>JAKPQQ010000287.1 GCA_029557215.1 Fibrobacterota bacterium
GCATCCGGAACTCGATGCTGAAGATGTTGGACGGGTCGTCGAAATGCGCCTGGAGATGGGGGAGGACTCTCGGCTTGTCGTCGGGATGGAGAAGGGAAAGCCAGGTCTCGAAGTGGCTGCGGAAACCACCGACTTCGTAGCCGAGCATGGTGAAGATGGCCGGGCTGTAGTGGATGTCGCCGGATCGGATGTCCCAATCGAAGACTCCGTCGGAGGTCGCGTCCAGAACGAGTCTCAGGCGTTCCTCGCGTTCCTGCAGTGCATGCTGGGCCTCGACTCGCGCCGTGACGTCGCGCGAGGAGGCCACGATGCCATCGAGGTTGCCTTCCGCATCCAGCAGGAGGTGGAGGGAGGATTCGACCCAGATCCAGGAGCCGTCCCGTCGCTGGGAACGGTATGTGGTGCGGACACCTCTGCCGCTTTCGCGTGCCTGCGCGATCGCCTCGCGGAGCGTCGGGAGGTCATCCGGGTGCATCCCTTCCGTGGCGCTGGATCCCAGGTAATGCTCCGGTGGCCATCCAAGCGCCGATTCGACCGAGGGCGACACGTAGGAGATGGTGCCGTTCCTGCCGACACGTGTGATCACATCCGTGGAGTTTTCGGCCAGCAGACGATAATCCGCTTCGCTGCGACGGAGCGCTTCCTCCTGCTTCTTGCGCTCTGTCACGTCGGTGACGAGCACGGCGAACTGACCGGGAGCCGGGCGGTAGGCCCAGGTCTCGAACCACCTGTCCAACGGAGCCGTGTAGTTCTCGAAGCGGATGGGTTCGCCCGTCAGCGCGACACGTCCGAAGGCTTCGATCCAGTAGGATTCCACGCCCGGAAGCGCTTCGCTGACCGTCCTTCCCTGCACGTGTTCCGGAGTCAGACCCGTCAGGTGCGTGTAGGCGGGGTTGACTTCCAGGAAACGGTAGTCGACCACGGCTCCGGAATCGTCCTGGATGATCTCGTGGAGGGCGAAGCCCGTGGTGAGGTTCTCGAAGAGTCCGCGGTAGCGATCCTCGGCGGCCTTGCGAGCGGAGATGTCGCGGGTGGAGACGTGGATCTCTAGGATCCTGCCACTCTCCGGATCGCGCAGGGCGCGGGAGATCGACTCGACCCAGATCCACGAACCCGACCTGGTCTTGTGCCGGTAGACCACGTTCACGGTGACGGGAATCTCGAGGATCTTCGACAACGATCCGAGGACGGACTCGCGGTCGTCGGGATGGACCATCTCCAGGCTCGAGGTGCCAACCATCTCCTCGGGGTCGAATCCCAGCAGCGCCTTCGCCGAAGGAGACGCCCACAGGTAGGTGCCGACCAGGTCGTGTCGGGTGACCATGTCCAGGGAATTTTCGGCCAGCAGGCGGAACATGGCTTCGCTCTCGCGCAGCGCTTCCTCCTGCTTCCTGCGCTCGGTGACGTCGATGCCGATCCCCGCGAAGTGAGGCTTCCCGTCGATCGTGAGCAAGGCCGCGGTGAAGAACATG
Source organism: Fibrobacterota bacterium (assembly GCA_029557215.1). Classification (GTDB taxonomy): domain Bacteria; phylum Fibrobacterota; class Fibrobacteria; order UBA5070; family UBA5070; genus UBA5070. The sequence goes on from JAKPQQ010000287.1 coordinate 1,473, forward strand.
GGGATCTTCGTTCCGTCCTTCTTCCGAAGCTCGGCCGTGGCTTCCCCGTAGCCGTTTTCCATCGTGTCCTTGATGCCCGCGAGAACGGCGTTCTGGCTCGTTTCGTCGTCCTTGTACCAGTCGAGCAGATGCATGCGCGCGAGCTCGTCGGCCGAGTAGCCGGTCACCCGTTCGTGCTTGCTGTTCCAGCGCACGAGCCGGCCCTCGGAGTCGTAGAGGTAGATCAGACCCGGGACGCTGTTGAAGAGCGCTTCGGTGAGGTGGCGTTCCCGGATCATGTCCTCTTCCATGCGCCGACGCTCGGTGATGTCCAGCAGCGACGAAAGCAGCAGGTCCGGCAGGTCCTCCTGGTGGACGAGGCGCGACGACAGCACGCAGTGACGGGACGAACGCCGGATCAGAACCTCCACGATCCCCGAGCCGCCTTGCGCGTCGATCTGTTCCAGGAAGGAGTCGCGCGCGGCCTTCGATTCCCAGAATCCCAGTTCGATCAGGGTGTGGCCGACCACTTCCTCCTCGGAGGTCTGGAACAGCTGCAGCACAAGCTCGTTCATCGCCAGGATCCGTCCGGACGCGTGCTCCGTCACGAGCATCGGCAGAGGCGATACGTCCAGCACGGGTCGCAGTGATTCCAGGCGAGGATCCGCCGCCATCTCGTTCATCCTTCGTTGCGTGAGGCAAAACCCAGTGTACCATCGTGCGTCCAGGATGGAAGGGCGCCGTGAACAACCACGTGTATTTTGCCGTCCATGCAGGACATCGCGCAACTTCTCGAGAACAACCGGCGCTGGGCCAGCGAAACCACCCGCGAAGACGAGGGTTTCTTCCGGCGGCTGGCCGCCCAGCAGTCGCCCCGGCATCTGTGGATCGGCTGCTCCGACAGCCGCGTCCCGGCCAACCAGATCCTGGGACTGCCTCCCGGCGAGGTGTTCGTCCACCGCAACGTCTCGAACATCGCCCATCCCACCGACATGAACCTGATGTCGGTGCTGGAATACGCCGTGGACGTCCTGAAGGTGGAAAACGTCCTGGTCGTGGGCCATTACGGTTGCGGCGGCGTCAAGGCCGCCCTGCAGGGAAGGCTCCCCGGCGTCGCCGACTACTGGCTGGAACCCGTGCGCGACCTGCGCCGCCGCCACGCGAAGAAGCTCCAGGGCCTTTCGGGCAGGGAGCTGGAAGACCGTGTGTGCGAGCTCAACGTGCTGGCCCAGGTCGATACCCTGTCCCATTCGGGAATCGTCCGCAACGCCTGGGAAAGTGGACGGAAACTGTCCATCCACGGATGGATCTACCGCCTGGAGGACGGCATCCTGCAGGA
>JAKPQQ010000003.1 GCA_029557215.1 Fibrobacterota bacterium
CAAGGCGAAATGGGGCAACGCGGGCACCGGCGTGTACGGCAACGGCGAGGACTTCGCGACGGGCGGCGACAAGCCGGAAGAACGCAGCGTGCAGATCACGTTCTTCCTGATCGGCGCCGAGCCGAGGCTGGAAGACCCCAAGCCGGGCCAAAAAGCGACCACCAAGGACAACCCCGTCCAGGACGAGAAGCTGGTGGAAAAGAAGAAGATGGAGAAGGAGGTGTGGGCGACGAAGAAGGGGGAGCTGACCAAGGTCGCAATATCCAACCTGCGCTGGGAAAATCCTGAAGCGTGGGAAGGAACCGAGGCGAAGCTGATCGCCGAGACGACATTGAAGAACGGGGTTGCCGTGAAGGTGAAACTCCTTGTCAATGGCAAGGAAATCTTTACCGGAGGAGGGAATGTCGCTTCAGGCAAGCTCTCCTTTTCCTGGACCGTCTGCGAATGCGGTATTGGAGAGGGGGCCGGGGTCCCCGAGCAGGTTACCGTATCCGCACAGGCGGAAGCGGACGGCAAGATCTTCGCTGCCATTGGCGATCTGACGGCCCGATTCCTGGTGTCGACCGACTGGGAAAACTTCAGTCAGGACTACAAGTGGGGAGCTTTCGCTGTCCATTCGGAATTCAGGCAGAGGTTCCACGCGCACGCCGTCGAAGTCGAAGTCGAATCGAAGGTCGTCAAGGCCTGGGGCGGATACTTGGTCAAAATGACCCGCGCCGGCATCTCGGACAAGATCGACGGATGCGGATTCGCTGGATACAGATTTGGTCGGGTGTCCGGAGTCGGTTCTTTGCCCAACGAGTACTTCGATGGCGAGAAATGGAAGAAGATGCCACGCGGGTTCGTTCCGCAGGACGGAGAATACAACGCGAAGGCATTTGTCCCCCTCGAGTCCAATCCCGTCATGGAATTCTTCGTGGGCCGCAAGTATGGAATGGAAGGGCACGAGGAATTTGTTTGGCCTGACACTTTTGCCGATTACTCCTATGACGCACCGAAGTACACGAAGAAGCGCGCATCCTGGATCAAGGACACCAAGACACGATGGAGTGGCAAGTTCAAGCTTCGAAGCAAAGGCTGCGTCGGCCAGCACAAGGGAGCGGGGGGTGGCCACCCGGTTCGCCTGGATTTTTCGATGTCGCTCAAGGAAAGATTCGAGCCCCATGTCATCGGACTGTGCCCGGGAAATCTCCGGTCGAATGCCCGCTGTTTCTTCTATGGGGAGAGCCGTATTGCCATGGCTGCCCACGAGGTCGGGCATCTTGTCGGGCTGCCTGATGAATACGTGGGTGGTGCCGTGGATCCCACTATCAACGGGGATGGAGCTGTGGCGGGAATCGATGCGACGACGCTCATGGGGCAATCGCTTGGCAACGTCAAGAAACGGCACTTCGTAAACTTCGCCGAGATGGCGAATCGAATCGCGAAGAAGAAAACCAAGACGGCGACGGACTTCGTGGCCTCGTGAAGGAGTGATGATGGATGCGTTCACAGCTGCGATGCAGCGAATCGAGAGCCGGGGTGGTGATCCACTAGCGGGACTCGAAATCCAGTTCTGCTCGGTGGCTGGACGGACCTTCGGCGTCCAAACGGAATACGAATCACGATTGCGGGTATCCGGTGATGGCAAGGCTGAGTTGTTCCGTCGTCGCGATGGCGGCGATTCGGCCACGGAGAATCCGGGCTGGTTTGATGGGCAGATTCCGCTAGACCAACTTCTCGCGTTCCTCAACGAGCTGGAATCCAATCCCTTCGCAGAAGTCGGATCGGCACCATCCTCTCCTGGAGACGCTGTCCTGTCGCTGGAAGTCCTGCTCGACCACCAATTTCATTCATGGACTTGGACCAGCGCCGCATTGGAGGGGTCCGATCGGCTCGATGATCTGATGAGCCTCCTCTACGGATGGGGAGGAAACCTGTGCACTCGGATTCGCTCCAGTCTCGAACTGACTTTCGAAGTCAACTCGACATCCGCGCACCGGATCACTGGAACCCTTGCTGTCGTGAATCGAGGGGTCGCCGAGGTCTCATTCCTTCATCCGGGAAGTCCCGGATCCCCAGGTCCGACGGGGCTCGTCCTCCTCCACGGCGAGGCTCCAGTACGCCAGGAGGGGGTCACGCCGCTTCCTTTCGAACCCGACCGCACGGTCTTATCCGGATTCAGCCTGGACCGACCGGCTGTGGTCCGGATTCCTGCAGGCGAGGTTTGGCGGTTGAGCGTCGACTCGGAACTCTCCTCGGCCCTCCCCGACCCTTGGATGGGGCAGTTGGGCCTGTACACCTATGGAGGCAAGGACATCCTGGCCGGGATCGAACTGCTGGGTGGCGCCGTCTTCAGTCCGGAATTCGGGTCATGAGATCACTGCTCGCCACAGTCGCCTTGTTCTGTGTCTCGTGCACCTCCCGACCTTCGCGAGAGGTCCAGACGGTGAGGCTCGATGGCTTCGCGCCCCTCGACACCGCTTTTTGTCTCGAGGCGATTTCTGGGTTCGGCTCTGTCGCCGAGTCCTACGCCTGCGGCACCTCGGACTGCCGGCACACCCTGCCGAACCAGTCCGCCGAAGCCGCCGCGTTCGGAGAGGACACTTGGCGCATCTCTGCCGAGGAATCCCGCGTCCTCGGCACGCTGGCCGCCGCCGCGACGTCTCCCGCTTCGGCACTGCCGCTCGATGGGGGCGCTCTCGTGCTTCATGTCGGCGATTCGAACTGGAATATTTCCAATGCATCCGGACCGGGGTGGGGCGACAGCCTCTTGAACCGCCTGCTTCGCTTCGCCAACTCGAACGGATCGGGTTGGCGCGACTCCCTGGTCGTGGACGTTCCCGTCTCCCGAGGTACCGCGACGGTCCGGTTCGCCTCCGGGTTGGATCGCCGTTCGGCTTTGGGTACCGCCGACCTCCAGGTGATTTGCGAGAGCGCGTCGCCGCCCGGTCGGGGAGAGCTTGCCGGCACCTTCGTTCCCGATCGGTGGGACACCCTTCCACCGCACTGCGGCCAAGCCATCCTGCGAGGCGAGTCCTGCTCATTCGAGCGTCCGGCCCATCCTCGTGGATTCCGGCTCGTGGCGCGCGGTCAATCGTCCCGGATGGGTTGCCAGGGCGGCGCTTTCGCGTTGGGGAGCGGCTGGGTCTGGGATTGAGGCGGCGATTCACGCATTGTCATTCGATAGCGATCGAATAGCACTCTTGATCGATCGTTCAGAACCCGAGGCGATCAAGATGCGTCGTATGCCTTACTCCTCCGGCTTTGCCGCCTCGCGGGCCTTTTTGATTTCCTTCCAGAGGCCTTCCACCATGGGCTTGAGCCCGGTGTGGGCTTGGGCCGAGACGTAGTAGCTGCGTGGCAGGAGCTTGGGGTCTACGACGCGCCCCAGATCCACCTTGTTCACCGCCACCAGCCAAGGCTTTTGCAACAGGCGAGGGTGGTAGGATTCCAGCTCGCCGCGCAAGGTCTTGATGGTTTCGCGGACCCGCACCGCGCGCTGTTCTTCCGATTCGTCATCGCCCGTGGGGTCCCAGGGGTCGACCACGAACAGCAGGACGCGCGTGCGCTCGATGTGGCGCAAAAACTGGTGGCCCAATCCCTTGCCGTCGGCCGCGCCTTCGATGAGGCCCGGGATGTCGGCCATCACGAACGAGTAGCCTTCGCCGGCTTGCACGATCCCGAGGCTTGGAGCCAGGGTGGTGAAGGGATAGTCGGCGACCCGGGGAGTGGCCCGGGACAGGGCGGTCAGGAGCGAGCTCTTGCCGGCGTTGGGGTAACCCACCAGCCCGACATCGGCCACCATCTTGAGTTCCAGGCAAAGTTCTTTCTCTTCGCCGGGAAAACCGGGGAGCGCCTTGCGGGGAACCTGGTTGCGCGCCGTGGCGAAGTGCTGGTTGCCCAAGCCGCCTTTGCCGCCTTGGGCCGCGATCCAGATCTGGTGCGGTTCGGAAAGGTCGGCCAGGATCTGGCCTTCCGCATCCTTGACCATCGTGCCCACGGGGAGCTTGACGACCAGGTCTTCGCCGTCGCGACCGGTGCAATTGGAGCCCTGCCCGTGCTGCCCGCGAGGGGCGCGGAAGGTGCGAACGGTCCCTACGTCGTAGAGCGTCTGGATCTGGGGGTCGGCGTGGAAGATGACATGGCCGCCACGGCCTCCGTCGCCGCCGTTGGGACCTCCGAACGGCACGTACTTTTCGCGCCGAAAGGCAACGCAACCGTTGCCTCCGTCTCCGGCTTTGACTTGAACACGGCTTTCATCGAGAAACATCGCTAGGCTGACCTCAAAACAAAAAAAGGGGACTCGTTCAGAGCCCCCCTGGAAACGATCCTGGCCCCTGTCAGGGACGGTCTTACTTGAAGATTTCCTTGATCTTGGTCCAGTTGGACTGGCGGGATTCGACTTTGGACTCTCCGGCCCAAGCGACGGATCCCATCAGGAAAGCGGCGATCAAGATGATTGGAAGGATTCGCATGTTCATGAATTTACTCCCTCCGAGGGATTTCTGCATGTTCTTTCCCTCATCGAACACTTAGTCGCGGAAGAAGCGATCCAGGTTGTTTTCTACGCGTCCGTCCAGACGACGGGCCTGGAGGTAGGCCTGAAGGGCTTGCTCGCCTTGGCGAAAGCTGGTGCGACGCTGTTCGGCTACCGCTTCCGCGATTTCCTGGGCCGAAGGCTCGGAAACGGAATCCAGCTTGATCGCCATGGCGCCTTGCTTGGCGGCGGCAGGTCCAACCCAGGTCTTGGGCGTCTTGGTCGCCTTGGGCCAGATGGAAAGCAGTTCGGCCGGAGCGTAACCGATTCCGTTCACCCACGATTCGGCGGGGCGACCTTCGAACTTGGTGGTGGCGAGCTTGCCGATCTGCTGGTAGCAGGACTCGGCGGTGTCGCAGGCCTGGATCTTGGGAAGCACCGAGGCCAGGTATTCGGAGGCCTTGGCCACCGACGCCCGAGCCGCCAGGGTCGCCTTGATCCGGTCTTTGACCAGATCGAAGTGGCGTCCGGCCTTTTGGACGGAGCCTTGGCCAAGGAGGATGAGCTGGCCCGATGTTTCCAGGACTTCGCTGGTCTTTTCGTCCTTCTGGAGCTGGAAGGCCCAGGCGGATGCGCCAGGAACCACGCCGGTGGTGGAACGGCCCATCTCGCCTTCGGTCACGCGAACGGTATCCAGCGGAATCTGCGCGATCTTGGCGGCTTCGGCGAAGGTCTTGCCGGCCTTGGCGGTGTTGCGCACCGAATCAAGGAGATCCTTGATCAGATCGATGGTTTCGGGGCTGATCGTCACCTTGACCAGGACATGGGAGAGATCGTAGAGGGTGTCCGAGCCGTTGATCTGGCGGGCGTTGCACTTGATCACGTGGTAGCCGAACGGCGATCGAACGGTCGGGGAGATCTGGCCATCCAGCAGGAGCTTGGCGGCGGCGCCGAACTCGGGGACGTAGCGGGAAAGGGGTTGGAATCCGCCCAGGGATCCACCGTCCTTGGCCGAACCCGGGTCTTCGCTGTATTCCTTGGCCAATTCGGCGAAGTCGTCGCCGCGCAAGGCGCGGGCCACCACCGTGTCGGCATCGGCCTTGGCCATGGCGGAATCCACGGAGCTCGGTATCTTGGTGAAGATCAGGGCCGGGATCTTGGCGGTGGACTTGCCCACGTGGAAGCTGTCCTTCTGGGCGTCGAATTCCTTCTTGAGGTCGGCGTCGCTGATTTCCTGGCTGCTCGGGAAGGAATCGGCAGGGGCGGCGACCAGCATGCCCCAGCCGCGGACGCGGTCGCGACGGATCGCGAATTCGGCTTCCAGATCGGTGGAAGGCTGTCCGGCACCCAGGATGCGGGACAATCCGAACATGGGAAGGATGCGATGGGTGGCCTGGGCCTCCATCATCTGCATGAAGCGGTCGTCGTAGACCCGAGGGCTGGCCAACCACTGTTCGTACAGCGCCTTGCTGAACTGCGAGTCGGGACCCATGAAGATGGGAGCCTTGTCCGCGCCCGGCGGGGGATTGCGGCGCAGATAGTCCAGGACCTGCTCGGGCGTGCCCGCGAGCTTGTACTGCTCCACGGCCTTCTGGAACAGCTGCTCCTGGACCATTTCTTCAAACGCCTGGCGGCGCAGGGCCGCGTAGGCCTCGGAACTCAGCTCTTGGCCTTGATCCGTGGCTTCCTTGGCTTTTTGCTGCACGAGCTGGTCGAAATCTTCGAACCGAAGATCCTGGCCGGCGACGCTGCCGACCACGGTCTTGCGGGTCATGTTGTTGCCGGGACTCATGCCCCAGTCGACAAAGATGAGAGCTATGAAGCACACCACGGCGATCACCACCACCCAAGCGGCGTTGTCGCGAATCTTCTGCATCAGCATTGGGTCTTGACTCCGAAAAACGAGACAGGCCCCGCGCGGTTGGCGCGGAGCCCGTGGAATCTAGCAACAATCCGGAAAATCCCGGATTGTCAAATCAAAGAGCGAATCCGATTCCTGCACTGACGGAGAACGGATAGTTGGATGCGGCTTCCGACACGGCGGTGTTCAGGTACCACTTGCCGTCGACGAACAGGGCGAACGGGAGGATGGGGATCTTCACCTGGGCGCCCGCCACCAGGTGGCCGCCGAAGGTGGACTGGAACAGTTCGTCCTCGATCACGCCCTTGGCGCCTTCCGGCTTATCGAAATCGAAGCTGCCGGATGCCGACTTGAACGATTCCTTGATGTCGTCCTTGTCGATCACGCGGCTGGCCATGGCGTGGGTGACGCCGGCGCCCACGTAGAGCTTGACCGTGTTCAGGGCCGGCGGGAACTTGAGCAGCGGGTAGCGGAGGGTGGCGTCGGTCACCAGTCCCACGTACGGGGTGGCGCCCTTTTCTTCGCCGAACCCGGCGATGGGCGATGCGATGTCGACGGGGATTTCTTTCGTGCGGGTACCGTCCGTGTAGGTCATGCCTGCCTTGTAGTTGCCCCACAGCAGGTTGCTCGAAACCTGGAACTCGATGGGGAGCAGAGGAAGCTCCAGCCAAGCCTTGACGCCCACCTGGATGGTGGAGGACATCTCTTCGCGGTGCAGGGTCAGCGAGGGAGTGCTGGCGCCGGTTCCCGCGAAGTAGGCGGGAAGGTCGCCGCCGCTGACGGTCTGGTGGGCCGCGTCGATCGCGGTCGTGTTGATGCCGCCGGAGACGCCGACGCCGACCAGTGCGTGCACCGGTGCCTGGATCGCGAGGCCTGCGATGGCCGCGGTAAGGATGCGCTTCATGGATGTTCTCCTGGGTTGGATGGGAGGGAATTCGCCCCTTCGATGGGAAACGATACAAAGCGTGGCGTTGCGTCCCGACAAATCCCGTTCACGTCGGAAACTGTGCCATTCGGGCGCCTGGAAGGTGTCTGTGCCGGAAACCACGACCCGCTCGGGGCGGACGCCGCTGGATTCCAGCTGCGCGCGCAGGCAGGAAGGGAGGTCGACCGACGGCGTGCCCCAGGATGTGGCGGCGTGGAACCGGGACGGGAACCGCTGCAGGACATCGGGCCCGACCTCGAAGCTGGCCGGGCCGATCCCCGGACCGACGGCGGCGGACAGGTCGGAGATGCGCGATCCCAGCGACAGGAGCTGTCGGACGGATTTCGCGGCCAGTTCCAGCGCGACGCCTTTCCAGCCGCAGTGGGCCACCACCGCGAGCCCGGCGACGGGGTCGGCCACCACCACCGGAAAACAGTCGGCGTGGCGCACCAGGGCGGATTCTCCCGCTCGCACGAGGAACGCGTCGCAGGCATCCAGGGAGCCGTCCAGATCGATGTCGTCGCCGTGGACCTGCCTGGCCTGGCGCGGGACGCGGGAAGAACCGGCCCGTTCCGCGAGGTGGGTGACGGAATCCGGCAACATCGCGTCGAACGGCTCGCCGTCGAGCCGTTTTCCGACCGCCAGCGCCCGGATCGAGTCGAGTTCCAGCAGGGATTCGAAGATGGAATCCTCGATCAAACGGCGCGGACCGCGACGAGGGTGAGATCGTCCTGCCGGGGCTGGCCGTCCACGAAAAGTCCCATGGAGCCCAGAAGGCCGTCCAGGACAGCCTTGGGCGGGGCCGCGTTCAGCGAGGCCAGCACCTCGCGGAGCCGTTCCATCCCGAACAGCTCTCCATCGGAATTTTCCGCTTCGGTGATGCCGTCCGTGTACAGGAGGAGCGTGTCGCCGGGCTCCAGCGGGAGGGTTCGGGATTCGGCGAAGAATTCGTCGAACATCCCCACGAACAGACCTTCTGCCATCAATTCTTCCATCCGGCCGTCGGCCTTGAGAAGCACCTGCGGGCAGTGTCCGGCGGAACACCACTCCATGGATTTGGCGGTCGGATCGATGACCGCGAGGAACACCGTGACGTAGTGCAGGCCGCCCACCTGCTCGAGCAGGGCCCGGTTCAGGCGATGCAGAGCCTCGGTCAGATTCCGGCCGGGCCGGATCTCGCGGCGCAGGAGCATCTTGAACATGGCCATCACCATGGACGCCGAGATCCCGTGTCCCGAAACATCCGCGATGACCAGGCAATGCGGGCCTTCGGGGGCGTCCGGGCTCAAGGGGAAGCAATCGAAGTAGTCGCCCGAGACCTTTTCCGCGGGCAGGTAGCGCCAGTCCATGTCCAGGCCGGGCACTTGCGGGATTCCGTGCGGAAGCAGGCCTTCCTGGATCCGTTTGGCGCGGTCGATGTCCTTCTGCAGGCGCTGGTTGGCTTCGCGCAGGGCCGAATAGGTGCGTTCCAGGTCGTCGCGGTACCGAAAACCGGTCAGGAGCACGCCGGCCTGGCTTGCCAGCGCGATCAGCGTATCCAAGGTTTCGGTCGGGAGTTCGGGGCGATCGGGGGAATCGATCCACAGCAGGTGGGAGGCCTCGAAACCTTGTTCCACGTGCTCCGGGAGCTTGCCGCCCAGGCGTCCTTCGAACGGCACGAAGATCGCCTTGCCCGCCGGAGCGAGCTCGACCAGCGATGGAACGGCGTCCACCATGGTGTGTCGATGCAGCCTCAAGGCGTCCAGCGCCGGTGCGCCTTGGGCGTCCAGATTCCAGACCCTGCCGGAAACGGCTTCTTCGCCGTCGACCAGCCGACCCAGTTCGCGAAGAGCTCCGTCGCCGACTTCGAACAGGCTCAGGGCGCGGCAAGGAACGGCTTCCACCAGCCCCAGAAGCAAGGTGCGAACGGCTTCGGCCAGGGAATTGCCGCCAAGCGAAACCCGCAGGATCTCGCCCGCGGTGGCGATGGATTCGAGCCTCGCCTTGAGTTGTCTGTTCTGCAAGTTCTGGAGTTGGTCCAACGATTGGTCCCCCGGTTCTATATTCTATCTCCTTTCCCAACTTAAGGACACAAGAACTATGGCCGACAACCGACAGACTCCGTCGAACGAGATCCCCGCCGCTTCCGTCGAGGACCGCGCCGTCGAATTCTGGTACGCGCTCGCGGACAGCTGGAAGAAGAACCAGGCGACGTGGCTGACCGTGCTCGCCGTGGTCGCTTGCGCCGCGGGCGCATGGGGATTCTGGGCATGGAAGAGCCAGGACGCCCAGGACAAGGCGCACCGCCTGGTCGGGCGCGCCTACATCTACATGGAAAACGGTCGCGGCGACAGCGCCGTGGCGCTGTTCGAGAAGGTTCTCACCGACTTTTCCGGCATCGAATCCGGCAAGGCCGCGCTCCAGTTGGGCGACTTCTACTACGCCAAGGCCGACTACGCCAAGGCGCTGGGCAAGTTCGAGCGCGCCCGCCAGGAATCCAAGGGCTTGCCGCTCCTGGAAGGCGGCGCCTTGCGTGGAGTGGCCGCCTGCCAGATCCAGCTCCAGAAATACGCCGAAGCCGAAACCGCTCTCAAGTCGCTGTTGGGTTCGTTCCAGCGCATGACAGGATCCGCCGAAGCGCGCGCCACGGAAACGGAGCCCCAGGATCTGGTCCCGGGTCTTTCCCAGGCGATGTGGCAGCTGGTGCTGGTCCAGGAAAAGCTCGGACGCACGGACGACGCCGTCCGCAACGCGCAGACGCTGCGCAAGCTGTATCCCGCCAGCCGCGAAGCCGGCGAAGCCGCCCGTTGGCTCGCCATGAACGGCCAGGCCGTCTAAAGGCATCCGTGGAATGAGATCGACGCTCCTTCTATTGGCGATCCCGCTCCTGGTCCGGGCGGGCGATCCGTGGAAGGTGGGCGGACGCGTGGGCATGCGCCAGGATGGATCGAAGCTGGTCCCGACGGCGGCGGTCACCGCGGAATACCTTCTGCACGACAGGCTCTCCTGGAGGACGGATTTCGAAGCACAGTTCCGGGATCTGTCGAAGATGGACGAAGTGGCCATGCAGGTGCCCACCCATCTTCTGTGGCACCCGGTGGGAAGCCGGGCCAAGTTCGATCCCTACGTGGGACTAGGTGCTTCGTTCGGGTTGGACTTCGACCAGAAGGCGATGCTCGGGTTGAACGGCACGGCGGGCTTCACCGTGCGTCCCAAATCCAACCAGGCCTTCGGAATGGAATGGCGCTGGAGTTGGCCCGATCTGACGCGCAACACAAAAGGTCGCTGGGACGCGGCCCTCACCGGCAACTGGGAGCTCAAATTCTGACGGATCGACGCGCCGGCCTTTAACCGGCGGGCTCGCGAGAAGATCCCGTGCCCCGCACAGCGAGCTCGAGTCCGATCAGGAGAAGGTCTTCCGGCGTGTTCCAGTGGGAAAATTCCATGGACTGTTCCCAGATGGAATCGACCATGCCCCCAAGCCCCATGTTCCTGCTTTGCTGCGCGAACTCCACGATGCCTTCCGCGCCCAGATGCAACTGCGCTCCGGTGGGGGCGTGGGTCTTGGACAGCAGAGGCATCCAGGGGCAGGGAATCACGACGCGGTCGGTTGGGGCGATCGGGATCGTGCAACCGGTGATCTGGGGGGCGGGGAACGGGCCGAGCTCGTTGCCGGTGTGGCCCGCGATGCTGCAGGCCGCGCCCGCATGGGGAACCAGGATCGGGGACGGATGCCCCGCACAGGCGATTTCGAGGGTGGATCGGATGTAGTCGAACCGCAGCATCGCCGCCCTCACCAGAGGTTGCTTGGGTTGCTGGTAGAGGATGCCTCCGAGCACGCGCAGGAATTCCTCGCAAGGAGTCGTGGCCGTGATCGAGGCGTGGAAGATCAATTGGATCATGGACGAAGTCTGCAAGGCCGCCGCGTCGTGGCCGGTGGGCTGGGCGAGCAGGAGTTCGAACCGATCCGGATGCGAGAGGCTGGCGACCAGCTGGCCCCCGAATTCCTTGGTCTCGCGCATTTTCCAGGCCAGTTGCAGGTGCTCTGTCTGGGCCGGCAGCTGGATGCGACCTTTTCCCGTGGCGGCGATGGAGTCCACGCGGTCCCGCATCTTGTCGAGAATCTTCCGGGCCTCGTTGGGATCCTTGTCCAGTCGGACTCGCTGTCCTTCGAACGCGATCTCCAGGCCTGCCTGCCCCAGGCGCGAGCGGTTCCTGCGAAGGATTTCCGTGGCGCGGTCCTGCATGTCCTTCATCACGAAGGGTTTGTCGACGAATTCTTCGACTCCCAACCGCAGAAGCTTCACCACCATTTCCTTGTCGCCCACGGCGGTCATGGCGATCGCGGGAACCTGGATGGATCGTTCCGCCATGCGCTCCAGAAGCTCCAGTCCGCTCATTTCCGGCATCTGGATGTCGGTCACCACGACATCGGGAAGTTCCGCACGGGATTTGAGCCCGAGCAGGGTGTCCATCGCGCGCGCGCCGTTTTCCGCGAGGATGATTTCCAGTCCGATTTCCTGGAAGGCGGCTTCCAGCATGGCGCGCAACACGGGGTCGTCGTCGACGACGAGGATGCGACCGGGCGATTCCTGGGGGAGCTTCGTCATATGGGGCGATTCTATCATCGACGACCGTGCTATGGCAATCCCGGAGATGCTCGCCGGGGGCGGAATCCGTCCACCGGGGGCAATGGGCGGATTGCCAAGCGGGCCCCAGCGACCTAACTTGCCCAGTTCTCAACTCTCAACCCCAAATACCGCGGGTCTCATCGAATGAAGCAGAACATCCAGTTCCGAATCCTCGTCGTGGTGGCGGCCGTCGTGCTCTCCATCGGAGCGCTGTGGCCCACCTTCCGCACCATGGGCATGTCCCTGGAAGAAAAGCAGAAGTTCTCCCAGGACAACCCCAAGGTCGCGGACAAGGCGATCAAGCTGGGACTCGACCTGCAGGGCGGCACCCACCTGGTGCTGGAAGTCGACAAGAGCGGGCTCGACGCCGACGCCGCCAAGGACGCCACCGACCGCGCCCTGGAAGTCGTCCGCAACCGCATCGACCAGTTCGGCGTCTCCGAGCCGGAAATCCGCAAGCAAGGCGACCACCGTTTGCTGGTCCAGCTCGCCGGTGTGGCTCCGGAACAGGCCAAGGGATTGCTTTCCAGCACCGCCCAGCTGGAATTCAAGATGCTGCGCGAACCCGCCGACATCAAGGTCGTGCTGGAACGCATCGATGCCGCCGTGGCCAAGGCCGAAGGCCGCAAGGCGGGCAACGACACATCGGCGATCGTGGATACCGCCAAGGTCGCCCTGGATTCCACCAAGGCCGACAGCTTGGCATCCGCCAAGGCCGATTCCGCCAAAAAGGACAGCGCCGCTCGCGTGGCTCGTTCGTTGTTCGGCGGCGACGTGGCCGAACAGGGCAAGATCGACACCCTCAAGGACAGCACCAAGCCCGCCCAGAAGTACTCCGAGCGCGCGTTCGTGTCGTACCTGTTCCCCTTCGGCAACTCCATCGCCGTGGAAGAGAACAATGTCGAAGCGGTGAAGCGCATTCTGGCCAAGCCGGCCGCGCAGGACGTGATGAAGGCCCAGGAAACCGATCTTCTGTGGGCCCGCAAGTCGCAGGACGTGGGCAACGGCAAACTGGTGCGCGTGCTCTACGTGCTCAAGCGCCGCGCCGAAATGAAGGGCGATTACGTGGCCGACGCCATGCCCAGCTTCGAGCAGGGCGGGATGCGCGGCGGCGCCGCGATGGTCGAGCTGACCCTCAAGGGGCGCGGACCCAAGGAATTCGCCCGCATCACCGGCGCGAACATCGGCAAGCAGATGGCGATCGTCCTGGACGGCGCGGTGTTCTCCGCCCCTGTGATCCAAGGTCGAATCGCCGGCGGCAAGGCGTCCATCACCGGGCTCGAAGGCATCGAAGAAGCCCGCCAGCTGGCCATCGTGCTGCGGGCCGGTGCGCTTCCGGCGCCCATGAACATCGCCGAAGAACGTTCGGTCGGCCCGTCGCTGGGCGCCGACAACATCAAGCAAGGCATGCTGGCCGCCGCGCTCGGCACGCTGGCCGTGTTCCTGTTCATGCTTTGGCAGTACCTTGGCGCGGGCGCCTTGGCCAACGTCGCGCTGGTCCTGAACATCCTGTTCCTGGGCGCGATCCTGGCCATCTTCCACGCCACCCTGACGTTGCCCGGCATCGCGGGTATCGTGTTGACGGTGGGCATGGCGGTCGACGCCAACGTGCTGATCTACGAGCGCATCCGCGAAGAACTCCGAAGCGGGCGTTCGGTCCGTTCGGCCGTCGACGCCGGCTACAAGCGCGCCTTCAGCGCCATCTTCGACTCGAACATCACGACGGTGCTCACCGCGTTCGTGCTCTACAAGCTCGGCACCGGCCCCATCCGCGGTTTCGGTCTGACCCTCACGATCGGTATCGCCGCCTCGATGTTCTCCGCGTTGTTCTTCACGCGCATCGTGTTCGACCTCTGGTTGGCCGCGAAGGATCGCACCAGTGTGTCCATCGGGAAATCCTGGATGTTCTTCGAGAAGGCCAAGTACGACATCCTGGGCAAGACCCGCCTGATCGGCATCGCTTCCGCCATCGTGATGGCGGCGATCCTGGTCGTACTCGTGATCCCCAAGGGCAAGGAACACCGCCTGGGCATCAACTGGGGCATCGACTTCACCGGTGGCATCATGATGACCGTCAAGGCCGACGGGCTCAAGCTCGGCACCGACGAGATCTCGTCGGAAATCGGCAAGACCGGACTGGAAGGCGTGAACGTCCGCACATTGGGCGCTCCCGACGAACACCTCTATTCGGTTGGATTCCAGTCGGTGGATCTGGATGGCGCCAAGGCGCAAGCGTTCACCGCCGATGCGCAGAAGAAGGTATCCGAAAGCCTGGCCAAGGCCGGGGCGACCGGGGTCGAGATCCGTTCCACCGACCTGGTCGGGCCCAAGGTCGGCAAGGAACTGAAGTGGGATGCGATCAAGGCCGCCATCCTTTCGCTCATCGTGATCGTGTTCTACGTGTGGTTCCGGTTCGGACGCAATGGTCTGGGCTACGGCATCGCCAGTGTCGTCACGCTCATCCACGACTCGATCATCACGGTTGGATTGTTCATCGTGCTCGATCTGGAAATCGACATGACCGTGATCGCGGCGCTGTTGACCCTGATGGGCTACTCGCTGAACGACACGATCGTGATCTTCGACCGCATCCGCGAGAACGCTCCCAAGTACCGCAAGGAAGACTTCAAGATCCTCGTGAACAACTCGATCAACGAGACCTTGTCGCGTACCCTCATGACGATGCCCGCCACCTTGGCCGTGACGGTCATCCTGTGGTTCCTGGGCGGCGACAGCTTGAAGAACTTCTCGCTCGCGCTCACCTTCGGCATCATCGTGGGCACCTACTCTTCCATCGCGATCTCTTCGCCGATCGTCATCTGGTGGGTGAAGACCCGCGGCGGCGAGCTGGGCGAAGATCCCAAGAAGCTGCCGAGCGCCGCCATGCGCGTCGGACAGGCCCCCGCCAATGGCGGCGGCAACATGGTCTGACCGGACCGGCCGCAGGACTGTTTTTGACGCCTCGGAGGCTTTGCCGCCTCCGGGGCGTTTTTCGTTCTTGAACGCGTCGACATCCTGAACCGGTGGCATAAACCGCGATGGCCATGGTAGTTTTAATTCCATGAAACTCCTCCATACCCTCTGCCTCGTCATGACATTCGCTGTCGCCAGCCACGCGTTGGGCGACAGGACCCAGTTCGACACCACGCCGCCTCCCCCGGTACCCAATCCCCGCGAGGCTTCCCCCATCGTGCTGGGGATGGAGCTTGGAGTGAATTCGCTGGCCAGTCTGGTGGGCGCGCGGCTCACCTGGCACCCGGTCCAGCAGGTCGCCTTGGACATCGGCGGCGGCTGGAGCGCTTCCGGCATGCGAGGTGGACTCGGAGCCCGCTACTACCTCTGGAAGACCTTCAATTCACCGTTCGTCGGTGCGGCCTGGATGCGTTCGGGCGGCATGGATTCGGCCAACCTCGACGATGGCAAGGACGATCGCTACGACCAGCACGTGATCATCGAGAATCTCCAGTTCGTGAACGCCGTCGTGGGCTACGAATGGCGCAACAAGGAGGGGTTGATGGTGGCTGTCAACACAGGATGGTCGTTCTGCCTCACTCCCGAGGAAGATCGTTGGCGCAAGAAGTGGGGAACGTTGTCGTCGGAAGCGTCCGACAACCTGGATCTCATGACCGGATCGGGCCCGATCCTGTCCTTGCAGGTCGGCTACGGGTTCTGACCCGGTTTTGGGGTAAACACCCGAAGCGTCGCTCGCGCGGCATTCGGGCGAAGGCCCAACGGACGGAGCGCCTCCGGGAGCGTTTGTGCTGTCTGCGCGAACGAAATCGCTAGCACTCCAGCTTGGCGAGTGCTAACTGGTTGGAAAACCTGTATTTTTAAGCCTAAGGGTAAAATCCAACCACTCAACCAACGGAGGTTCCACCGATGGCCACGTACATCTATCGCGACCCTGTCACCGGAGACACCAAGGAAGTCGTCCACGGCATGACCGAGTCGCCGGAAATCGTCAACGAAGCCACGGGCAACCGCATGGAGCGAGTGATCACCGGAGGGGCCGGATTCGTCTTCAAGGGCGACGGGTTCTACATCACGGAGAACCGTTCCTCCAGCTACAAGGCCGCGGAAAAGGCCGAGTCGTCGTCGCCAAGCGCGGCGCCCGCCTGCGGAGCCGGCGGCTGCGGAGCCTGCGCCGCCTGATGGACGCCTCGCGCGCCGCACGGATCCTGGACCTCGCGCGGTCGCGCGGAGCCGACTTCGCCGAACTGTTCGTGGAAGAGACCCGGTTCTCTTCGCTGGCGCTGCGCGACCGCAAGATCGAATCGGCGTCCGCCGGGACGGAATTCGGCATCGGCGCGCGCATGATCTTCGGGTCGCAGGTGCTCTACGGCCACACCAGCCGCGAAGACGAGGAGTCCCTCGCCCGGCTGGTGGAGGATCTCGCCGCGGCGCGTCCGCGTTCGGGAGCCCATCTGGATCTGGGGGCGCCGATCCGCGGCAAGGCGGGCTACGGAGCCGACCTCGCGGGAGTCGCGCATCCGCACGACGCGGCGCTCGACGGGCGCCTGGACGCCGTGCGGCTTGCCGACCAGACGGCCCGGGCGGTGTCGCCCAAGGTCGCGCAGGTGAGCGCGACGGTCCTGCACCGGCACAGCCGGATCGCCATCTTCAATTCCGAAGGATTGGACGTCGCCGACGAGCGCGTCTGGAGCCGCATGACCGTGGCGGTGGTCGCCGAAGACGGTGGACGCCGCCAGACCGGCAGCGAATCCCCGGGGCAGCGTCGGGGACTGGAATTCCTGACCGACCTGGATGTCCGGAAATTGTCCACCCTCGCGGCCGATCGCGCGGTCCGCATGCTGTCGGCGAGCCCCGCTCCGGCGGGCGAGATGCCCGTCCTGATCGGGAACGGGTTCGGCGGCGTGATCTTCCACGAGGCCTGCGGACATCCGCTGGAGACCGAGGCCTTGCGTCGCAAGGCCACCCCCTTCGCGGGGCGCATCGGCGAGGCGATCGCCCAGCCCTGCCTGACCGCGATCGACGACGGCACCATCCCCGGCGCCTGGGGATCCATCGCCGTCGACGACGAAGGCTCGCCCGCCCAGCGCACGGTGCTCATCGAAAACGGCGTCCTGCGCACGTTCCTGTCCGATCGCGTGGGCGCCGCCGAGTGCGGAGTGCCGCGATCCGGGAGCGCGCGTCGCGAGAACTACCGATACGCTCCGGTGGCGCGGATGCGCAACACGTTCATCGCCGCCGGCGACAGCGCGGTGGAAGAAATGCTCGCGTCCATGGGCGACGGATTGTGGGCGGTGCGGATGGGCGGCGGATCTGTCAATCCCGCCACCGGCGAGTTCAATTTCGCGGTCGAGGAAGGCTACCTGGTGCGCGGGGGCAAGGTGACGGAACCTGTCAGAGGCGCCACGCTCACCGGCAAGGGCCACGAGATCCTTCCGCGCATCCGCATGGTCGGGTCCGATCTGGAGTTCGCTCCGGGCACCTGCGGGGCGTCGTCGGGCCTGGTGCCCGTCTGCGTGGGGCAACCGTCGATCCTGGTCGATCCGATCCTGGTGGGAGGCAAGGCATGACGCAGGGACTGGGTGCGGAAGAAGCGTTGGAGCGCATCATGGCCGCCGCCAAGCGCGCCGGCGCGCAGGCCTGCGACGCGGTGTTCGACGAGTCGGAAAGCCTCTCCCTGGAGGTCTTCGAGAGCGCGGTCAAGAACCTGGAGCGTTCCGATTCCGTGGGGATCGGGTTGCGTGTGCTGGTCGACGGTCGGCCAGGCTATTCCTTCACGGAGCGCTTGACCGCCGAAGCCGTGGATCGCTGCGCCGAAGACGCCGTGGCGCTGTCGCGGTTCACCGATCCCATCGACATCGATCTGCCCGGTGCGGCCGCGCCGGATGCGGAAGACCTTGAACTCGTGCCGCCGGGAGCCCGCGAATGGACCCCCGACGCCATGCTCCAAGCCTGCCTGGAAGCGGAAGAGGCCGCACGCGCGGCCGATCGCCGCGTCCAGAACGTGCCGCATCTGGGGGGGACCCGATCCAAGGGTCGCATGCTGTTGGCCAATTCCAACGGATTCCGGGGCGTGCGCGAATCGGTGTCGGTGTCGTTCGGCGTGGGCGTCGTGGCGCGCGAATCCGGAGTCGACAAGATGGGTTGGGACGGGATCTCCTGGCGCGACAGCCGCCTCTTGCGGCCGTCCGACATGGCCCGCGAAGCCGTGGTGCGCGCGACATCGCTGTTGGGGGCGGCGCCCATTCCGTCGGGATCGATTCCGGTGCTGTTCGACGAACGGGTGTCGGGGCAGTTCCTGGGGATCTTCCTGGGGGCGTTCCTGGCCGATTCGGTCCAGAAAGGGCAATCGCGCCTGGTCGGGAAGATGGGCGAACGGATCGCGGTGGAAGGGTTCCATCTATCCACCGAGCCTCGCCTGAAAGGAATGGCAGGATCCAAGCGCTTCGATGCCGAAGGGATCCCCACCAAGCCGCGAAGGCTGGTGGACGACGGCGTGCTTCGAGATTTCCTCCACAACCTGGAAACCTCGCGTCGGGAAGGGCGGGCTCCGACCGGCGACGCCACCCGTGGTTACACGGGCAAGGTCTCGGCCGGATTCGCCAATCTGCAGATCGATGCGACCAAGGGAAACTCCACCAACGAATTGCTGGGCAGGTATCCTCGGGTCTTGCATGTGGTCAAGCTGGAAGGTTCCACCGGCTGCAATCCGGTTTCCGGAGACATCAGCATCGGGGTCCAAGGGTTCGTGGTGGAACACGGGCGCTCGACCCCCGTCGACAGGGTTTCGTTGTCGGGAAACTTCTTTGATCTGTTGATGCGTTTGACCGCGTTGGGGGACCGCTACCGCCCGGGAGTCCATTCCAGTTTTGTTCCGGCGGTTCTGGTTTCCGAGATGGATCTCGCCTCTTAAGGCGTTGTCGCGCAACAAGATGCACGCAGACGGAGTTCACATTCGGTGACGTCCGTGCGTCGTGCCCCCTTAGCGAATTCGAAGAGGCTATGTATGATGGGAACACCGGAGGTGCTTCCCTTATGTCGAAGTCGAAGTCTTGGCTGATCTTTGCCGTTTCTGCGACATGCGCTTCTTCGTATGCGTCCACGTATTATGCGGATGCCGTCAGAGGATCGGATTCCAACCCAGGAACCGACGCGCAGCCATTCGAGACCATCGGCAGGTGCTTGGGCGCCTTGGCCTCGGCCGGGGACGTCTGTGAACTGAAAGCCGGGGTGTACCAGGCGGGCGGCGCGGTGAACGCATCGGGAAGCGTCGACAATCCGGTGGTCGTCCGGGCTCGCAAGGGCGAACGCGTCGTCATCCACCAGGGAAGCGAACCCACGAATTGGACCGCGGGTGGCAACAATCTGTGGAGCACGAACCTCGATTACTTCACGCTGCTGCAGGTCCAGCGCCAGACCCCGGAATACTACGAACGCGGAATCCAGCTCTGGAAGGGCGCCAAGCCGCTGACCGAAGCCTGCTTCCCCAACCAGCAGCCCCAGGACACGGTCGGAGCCCACCGCACGGTGCTCGCCGAGTATGGATCGGATCGCACGGTGCTGCGCCACACCCAGATTCCGTCGGGGGATCTCCGAGGCGCGCGCGCCGTCGTCTATCCTTACCATCGCTGGAACGGAGAAACCCGCCGCGTCAATTCCTCCGGTCCCGGCCAGGTGAACATCGTCGACGGAGCCAACTGGATGGAGCCCGGCAAGCCGTTCTACCTGGAAGGCGCCAAGGCGCTCATCGACCAGGATTGGGAGTGGGCCTGGGACGAACCTTCGGGACTTCTCTGGATCAAGATGCCCGCGGGGATGGACCCCAACGTGGAAAAGGTGCGTGTCCAGACGTCGTCGATCGCGTTCACGCTGGGCCGGTCCAGCAACGTGCTGATCCAGGGTTTGCGGTTCGAGGGTGTCGTACCCATCGCCACCCAGGAATCGCGCGGCATCGTCTACGACAGCCTGGACATCCTCGAGCCGGGGTTGCTTCGGTTCAGCGAGGGGACCCAGCTCTACACCCAGTTGGCCGGACTGGTGGTCCGCAACGGTGCCAAGGTGCTCCGCACCAGGATCGAAGGCTGCAACGGAAGGTGCCTCGCCTTGGCGGGCGACGACATCCAGGTGGAAAATTCCGTGATCCGCAAGGGCGCTCGGCTGGGGCAGTTCGAGGGGGCGGTGGCCATCCAGGGGCGCAACGCGCTGTTCCGGGCCAATCTGGTGGAATACTCCGGTCACGATGCGATCTCGTTCATGAGCCAATCCACCGACGGCGCCATCGTGCGGCGCAACCATCTGCGCAACCTGGGGCTGCAGTCGTGGTACGGCAGCGGTGTCAGCATCTGCCAGCATCCCAACGGGAAGGTGGTGGTGGATTCCAACCTCGTGGAAGGCGTGGACAAGGACGGATCGGGATTCCTGGTGGACGAAAGCTCCCAGCGCAACGAGATCCACCACAACGTGGTGGCCGGGGCGACCATGGGCGTGCTCGCGCGCGGCGACCGTTCCCGCAACGACCGGACCTTCGCCAACAATTCGATCTGGCACAACACCTTCCTGCCGGGGACGCGCTACTCGATCGTACTGGCTTCGATCGCGAACATGGGGAACACGGTGATCGCCAACAACATCGCCACGGCCCAGCCGGGCGAATGGAGGGATCCCGCCAGGACGGATATCACGGGGATCAACTCGGGCGTGCTCAGGGGCTACCAGGCGCTCTGGGAGGGGAACCTCGAACCGGGGATCGATCCTTGGCTCCAGGATCCTTCCAGGAAGAACTACGGATTGCGGCCGGGGTCGCCGGCGATCGACATCGGGAATCTCAACGGAGGTTGGGCGTATCTGGGAACCAGACCGGATGCGGGTGCGGTGGAATCGGGCACCCGCCAATGGGTGTACGGGCCGCGCAGGCCTGCCGACCCGCCGGCCCAGAACCCGATCCTGGGATTCGAATCGCTCGAGGCCTGGAATCCCCCGGCCTGGGATCAGACGGCGTATACGAAGATGCTTTCCACCGACAAGGTCGAAGGGGCATCGGCCCTGGCGGTGACGACCAATGGGTACAAGGTCCTGGAGAGCGCCCCGCTCGGCAACAAGGACCTGGGTGGAACGGCCAAGATCAACTGGTCCATGAAGGTGTCCAGCCAGCAGCCCAACCCCTGGTGGGTCGGGCAGGTCCAGATCTACATGAGCTGCCCTTCGCGCAATTTCTGGAACCAGATGATCGGATTCGTGGATCTTACGGCGTTGCCCAAGGACCAGTGGGGAAGGCATGCCGTGTCGATTCCCGCCTCCATCGCCAACGCGCTGCAAGGCGCCACGTTCTCCGATCTCCAGGTGATGGTGATCTTCAACCTGAACGCCGGCGCGGGCCCGATCCTTCTCGACGACATGGGCTTCACTCCCTGAGGACGATGGATCGTTCCTGATCGCCGGGGCGGCGACAGCCCCTCCCGGCGGTCGCGAGTCCGTCGTGGAAGGCGCGATCCTCCTATCTTTCCCGGCGTCATGAACAGCCTAGCGATCGCTCCGTCCATTCTTTCCGCAGATTTTTCCCGGCTCGCCGACGATGTCCGTTCCGTCCTGGCGGGTGGAGCCGAGTGGGTGCACGTCGACGTGATGGACGGGCATTTCGTGCCCAACCTGACGTTGGGGCCGGTGGTCCTGGAAGGGCTCGCCAAGGCGGTTCCGGCGTTCTACGACGTGCATCTGATGGTCACCGATCCGCTGGAGTACGGCAAACGGTTCGCAAAGGCGGGCGCGAACCTGGTGTCGTTCCACCTGGAGGCGGCGATGGATCCGTCGTCGGTGATCGACGGCCTGCGGAAGGAAAACGTCCAGGTCGGGCTGGTGATCAACCCCGGGCGCGCTCCCGAGGAACTGTTCCCCTACCTGGATCGCGTGGACCTCGTGCTCGTCATGAGCGTCTGGGCGGGGTTCGGCGGGCAGTCGTTCCGGGAAGACACTCCGCGCCGGGTGGAGTCGCTCGCCAAGGAGATCGCTCGCCGGAATCTGTCCACGCGGCTCCAGGTCGACGGCGGCATCAACGCGAAGACCTCCAGGCAGGTGCGCGACATGGGCGCCGACACGCTCGTGGCGGGGACGTCGGTGTTCGGCGCATCCGATCGCGCCGCGGCGATCGCGGCGCTGCGGGCGTGAACGGAGCCTGGGCGAAACCGGTCGCGAACG
Organism: Fibrobacterota bacterium; assembly: GCA_029557215.1. Lineage (GTDB taxonomy): Bacteria > Fibrobacterota > Fibrobacteria > UBA5070 > UBA5070 > UBA5070. The sequence goes on from JAKPQQ010000003.1 coordinate 22,017, forward strand.
GCTGGGAAATCCGCGTGAAGGCGGTTCCGGGCTCTTCGCGCTCCCGGATCGCCGGTGTGCTGGGAGACCGGATCAAGGTCCAGGTCGCCGCGGCGCCGGAGGACGGCAAGGCCAATCGGGCCGTGGCCGAAGTGCTCGCGGCGTGGTTGGGGATCGCGAAATCCGAGGTGGAACTGGTCGCCGGGGCGAGCCAGCCGGCCAAGGTGTTCCGGATCCCGTCGCGACAGGAATTGCCACCGCTGCCGTGAAGCGCGTCGATCCCTGATTGGTCCGCCGATCTTCGATACAGCGCCTTCGGCGGCGGATCGCATCGAAGATCGACGCTTATCTGCCCTCTTCCAGCCGATGGATCAGGAAGTCGGCGAATCCGAGTTCGCGCATCTTGTCCTGCGTGACCTTCACGGGATAGTCGACGCGAAGGATCTCCACCAGGGCCGTCTCGGAGTCGTAGATGCAGAATCCGGCCTGCGGATTGCGGTCGCGCGGCTGTCCCACGGATCCGTCGTTCACCAGAAGCCGTTCGCCTTCGCGCGCCTGGTAGGCGTACGAGTCGCAGATGCGGAAGGTCTGGTCGTTTTCGCGCACCACCATGACGGGGAAGTGCGTGTGCCCGATGAAGCAGATCTTCTCGCGGAAGAAGTTGAACGAATCGGCGGCGTCTTCCAGGTCGGTGATGTAGTACCAGTCGGCCGGGCTGTGCGGCGACGCGTGCACGAAGCAGAGGTCGTCTTCCGTCTCCAGGTAGCGGAGTTTCTTGAGGAAGTCCTGGCTGGCGGGCGAAAGCACGTCCCTGGTCCATTCGATCGCGCGGCGCGCGTAGAAGTTGAAGCTCTCCGAGGCCTCCCATCCCAGCGCCACGGAGTCGTGGTTGCCCAGGATGGAGATGTCGGCGCGCGAACGGACGAGTTCCACGCATTCGTTGGGATTGGGGCCGTAGCCCACGACGTCGCCGAGGCAGATGCGGCGTTGCACCCCGAGCTCGTCCATCTTGGACATCACGGCCTGCAACGCCTCCAGGTTGCCGTGGATGTCGGAAAAAATTCCGTATTTCATCGTTTGGTAACAACCATACATTCCCGTTTTGGTTCCGATCAGATCCGGAATGCGAAAAGTGTTGTTCCACGACTCTGGCGAATCCATTCGGGATTCGCGGAGTCGGCAATGCGCTGTTTTCGGAAGGCCGGAAGGCCGGCCTTCAACGAGGGAGCGGCGGCGGAGGCTAGATTGGTCGCCGGCGATCGCCGGCATTGGCGAAGCCGTTGTTCCACTCGGGAAAGAGGAATTCTTTGGGAGGCGAACCGGAGGGATCCGCGGCGAAGGGAGCTGGACGCATCCCTTCGCTCGACGGCTGGCGGGCGATCGCGGCCGTGCTGGTGGTGGTGGGGCACGCCGATCTGCTTCCGGGGGCATTGACCCTCTTTTCCGTGACGCTTTTCTTCTTCCTGAGCGGGTACCTGATCACGACGCTCATGCTGGACGAACTGGAACGCACCGGATCGTTGGACATCGGGAAGTTCCTGGTCCGTCGCCTGTTGCGCCTGACGCCGCCTCTGGTGGTCACCCTCGGGTTCGCGTACCTGTTCGCCCATCTGGGATGGATTTCCGGAGGCACCGACCCTTTGGGGTTCGCGTCGTTCCTGCTGTACTTCCACAACTACCACCACCTGGCGGGAAGCGCGCCGGATTCCGTCCCGCTGGGATTGGGCATCTACTGGTCGTTGGCGGTGGAACAGCACTTCTACCTGGTGTTCCCCGCGATCGTGCTCGTCTTTTGGCGCACGGGTCGGTTCGCGTGGCTTCCCTGGTTCCTGGCGTGCCTCTGCGCGCTGGTCCTGGGGTGGCGGGCCCATCTCTGGATCGCCGACCAGGTGGATTTCGGACGGGTGTACTACGCCACCGACACGCGCATCGATTCGATCCTGTACGGGTGCGTCCTGGCCCTGTGGCAGAGTCGCGCGGTCCGATCTCCGGCGGACATGCCCGCGCCGCTGCGGAATCCGTGGTTGGCGGTCGGGGCTGTGTCGCTTGCGGTCTCGTTCCTGGTGCGGGACATGGGGTTCCGGACGGTCGCGCAGTTCACGCTCCAGGGGCTGGCGCTGATGCCCTTGTTCCTCTGTTCGGTGCGGTTTCCAAAGCATTTCCTGTTCGCCGTGTTGAACCACCGATTCATGGTGCGGCTCGGGGAATTGTCGTATTCCGTCTACCTGGTCCATTTCGTGGTGATCCTCAACATCCACCGCTTGGTCGCCGACCGTGTCGCGGGCCTGGTCCTGTCGGTGGCGATCACGTTGGCCTACGCGCTGGCGATGGAACGGTTCGTGGAACGGCCCCTGCTCGCCATCCGCAGGCGCTGGCGGTAGCCGCGTACCCGCTCCGCCGTCAGTCCAGGATGCGCGGCGTCACGAAGATCACCAGTTCCCGGTTGGTGGTCTTCTCGTAGTTCCAGCGGAAGAACGCGCCCAGGAGGGGAATGTCGCCCAGCAGCGGGACCTTCCGGGACGTCTTGGACGTCGATTCCTGGATCAGGCCCGAAAGCCGCACCGTTTCGCGGTCGCGCAAGGTCGCGATGCTGGAGCTCTGCTTCATGTCGACGATGGGCGCGGTCGATCCGTAGCGCGAGGTCGCGGTTCCGACCAGGCTGGAGATCAACGGCTCGATCCCGAGCTGGATCCTGCCGTCGGACGAAATCTGCGGGGTCACGGAAAGCACCACGCCCACGGTGATGATCCGCACCTCTTCGGCGATGGTCGTGCCGGCGGTGCCGTTGTTGGTCACGGTCGACACGAAATACGGCATGTCGGTGCCGATCTTGATCAGGGCCGGCTGGTTGTTCAACGTCACGATCCGCGGCTGCGACACCGACCTGACGTCGCCTTGCTCCTCGAGGGCCGACAGGACCAGGGCCAGCGATCCGCCCAGGGAAAAATCGGCAGACAGCGTCGCGGGCTTGAAGGCGGCTCCCGACTGGATGTTGCCCGTTGCGGCGTGGCCCACCGCGTTGGTCGTCCCGGCCCCGATCGAGGATAGGTCCAGATCCGAGCTCGCGTGGACCCGGCTCCAGTCGATGCCCAGACTGTGGTCGTCGTTGAGTTCCACTTCGTAGATGCGCGCGGTGAGCTCCACCTGCCGTCCCGCCGCTTCGGTCACGCTGGCCAGGTAGCGGTCGACTTCGGCGAGGTTGGCCGGAGCGTCCTTCACCCAGATCGTGCCCGAGGTCCGGTTGGCCACCAGTTTGCCGGATTCCGTCAGGAGCTTGGCCAGCTGCGATTCCAGCTCGTCCCAGAACAGGAGATCGTCGGAGGTGCTCACCGTCATGCGGCCGGCTTCGCCCGATCCCGCGCTGGAGATGGAAGCCTGGCTGGATCCCGATCCTCCGCGCCGCAGTCGCAGGTAGTCGATCCTGAACAGCCTGCTGCTCGAGCTCCCCAGCACCTTCACCGAACGCCCGTCGCGTTCCCAGGCCAGTCCGTGCGGGCCCAGCAACGAAGACAACGCGCGGTCCAGAGGCAGATCCCTGAAATCCACGTTGACGGGATTCGTCGCGGGAGCCTCGGATTCGATGGACAGGTCGTTGGCCTTGGCGAACAGCTGCAGCGCCTGGGAGAGCGGAACCTGCCTGGCCTTGAAGCTGTAGAGGGGTTCCTTGGCGCGCGCGCCCGATCTCGCCACGGTGTCCCGCGGCGCGGAGTCGGGGTGCGCCGTCCATCGCCGGGATGCGGTGTCGATCTCGACGGGGCCCGAAGCCCACAGCAGGAACGCGAGTGCCAGACTGCTCATGGTGTTCGTCCTTCCCAGAAGCGCAGGAGAGTGTCGGTGGTTCCGCGTCGCAGGACCAGTCGATCGGAACGGATGTCCACGACGCGACCGCCCGGCAGGGTGTCGCCGATCCCGACCGGGATCCCGTCGACCAGCGCGAGCTTGCCGGCACCCCAGGCGATCGCGGTCAGTTTGTGTCGAGGAGCTGGATTCTTCGCGGGAACGCCGCCCGTCCCGTCGCGGCGCATCGGGGCGTCGGCGGTCGACGCGCCTCGCGGATCGGAACCGAAGGGATCCCTTCCCGGATCGATCGTCCATTCGGCCAGGAGCGAGGTGTCGGCGGAGTCCGCGATCGGCACCGGCAGGGCATCCGCGGGCGCGGGTTCGCCCGAAAGGCCTTGGGCGGCCGGTTCCGTCGATTGCGGGGGCGGTTCGCCTGCGGGTTCGGTGGCCGCAGGTTCGATCGGGAGGGGCTCGTCCTCCTCGAGGCCCGGGCCGACCAGATTCCGTCCGACCATGGCGATGGCGGCGACCACGAGCAGTCCGGCGGCGACCGGCTTCCAGAGGGGCTCAGCCACGGGGCGTCCTCACCCAGACCAGCAGGGTCCAATGGAGGTCCGAGATGCCTTCCCGGTCGCCGATCCCTTCGAGCTTCACGAGCGAGGCCTTCTTCGCGTCGGCCTGGGCGCTGGCGCGCAGGAACGACTGGGCTTCGTCGAAGTCGGCCCGGGGCAGGGTGGCGTGGAGCTGCACGAACTGCTTGCGCACGTCGCCGTAGGGTTGGGGTGCCTGGGGGTCGACGAGCTGCCATTCCAGAGCCCATCCCCGCTCGAGCGCTCCGGTGCGCATGGATTCGAGCCACGCGGCCAGCGCGTCCCAGTCGTCGAACACGCCGCGGAACGCCGCCTCGCGCGCCGAATCCAGTTGCGCGACGGAAGCCGTCTTTCTCAGTTCCTCGACGGAATCCTCCAGCGAGACGAGTTCCACCATTTCGGTGCGCGACCGGCCGATGCGTTCCACCATCGTGGTGCTGGCGATCCAGGCTTCGGTCCCGGCACCGGCCAACAGCAGCGCGATCACCGCCCGGGCCGACCACAGGCGCCCCGGATTGGACACGATCGAATCGAACCATTCGCGTTTTTTCCGGGCGAAGGATTTCATCGCAGGACTCCTTCGATCACGAATGGCTTGCCCAGGGTGTCGTTGTCCCATGTCGCGCCCGTGCGCAGGTTGGAATGCCATTGTTCTTCCCAGGAACGCGAGACGGCGAGCCTGGGGGGGCCGTGCTCCAGGCGTTTCTGGAACTCGCGCAGGGCTTTCGAGGCGGCCACGGCTTCGCGAGGCGACGTCCCTTGCAGCCGGACCTGCCAAGAAACGGAATCCTCCGGCCGATCCACGACCATCGCGTCCAGGCGAAGCTCGTCGGGGATGTTGGCCCCGACCCATCCCAGCAACCAGCCGGGCTTGGGGTCCCAGCGGCCCGATTCGATGCCGTGGGCCTGGGTCCGGAATTCGGCGATCCGCGCCAGGCGCAGATCCAACGTGTCCTTTTCTTCGCGCAGCGAGACCATGTTCTCGGCGACGTGCGCGCCGGAAACGGTGGAACGGGTGTCGTCGCCCAGCGCCTTGAGCCCCAGGATGGTCGCGAACAGGAACAGGTGCACGGCCAAGACCACCACGAAGATCGTCTCGAGGTGTCTTCTGCGCTCGTTGAGCCGGCGCATCGGCCGCGGCACCATGTTGTCGTGGATGTCCGGGTCCAGTCCGACCAGCGGGCGCAGCCAGAACGCCGGAGGGTCGGCCACCGGCAACGGCGAGATCGGGACGTCCGCGACGGATTTCGACAAGAGGGTCGGGGTGTCCTGGAGCGACACGCCGGAGATCCACACGCCGGAGATCGTGATCCCGAACTGCTGCTTGGCGAAGAGGATGGAGCGGTTCAGCTCCTTGGAGAACCGATCGGAAGCGTCGGATTCCGCCAGACCGAACGAAAGCTCGCGGACCAGGGCCATGCTGCCTTCGGGATTGGCGACGACGATGGTGGTGGCCGATCCGAGTTCGGCGGCGACCAATCCCCACTGGCCTTTCTGCAGCGGGAGGGATCGGGCGGACCAGGCGAGCGTGGAGGCCAGCGGAACGACCTGGTCGACCTGGTAGTTGCGGCTTCGGCAGAAGTCCAGGAACACGTGGATCAACGAAAGCGGGATCAGGTGGAGCGCGACCTGGTGTTCGATCCTGCCGCCGTGCAGGACATGCCACGACCACGCCTGGCGTCCGGATTCCACGGCGAAGTGCCTGACCTTCCTCGAGAGGAACGCCTCCATGTCCCGTTCGCGCATGGGCGGGAGCTTCACCATCTGGTGTTCCATCTGGCTGGACGCGATGGCGACGACCACCGATTCGCCACGGAAACCCGTCTGTTCCGGCACCTGCTCCAGCGCTTCGCGCAGGCCGTCCAGTCCCGCGAGGGGGCCCGGCGCGTCCCAGGTCGCGACCACGTCGCCGCCTTGCAGCACCCTGGCGTGCAGGGTTCCGCGGACCAGGACGAGTCCCAGGACCGGCTTGGAAAAGTGGATCGCCATCTAGGGTGCGCTCCACGAGGCGCCGTCCCAAGTGGCGGAGAACGGCTTGTCCACGACCACCGACGCGAGGATCGAGGTCCCCGCGGCGTCCAGGAGCGAAATGCGGGTTCCCTTCAGGACGGGAAACGTCCTGGAGCCCGCCGCGAACACCTGGCGTTGCGCCAAGGCGCTGTCGAAGGCGAAGGCGCCTGCCGCCGACCCCGACAATGTGGCCAGGACGAACGACGAGGTCAGGTTCGCGCGGCCGATCCTGGTGGTGTTGCTTTCCACGCAGGCGGCGGGGCCGCCCGAGCGGTTCCAGACCTGTCCGAACTGGACGGCCGACATCCCGGCGCAGGCCGCGGTCAGATTCTGTTGGCTTCCGGAAAGGATCAGGATCCGGCAGTTGGACGGCTGCGTCCCCGGAAGCCCCCAGACCGCCGCCGGGGTCTGCCTCCAGCCGGTGGCGCCGGGCCTGGTCCCCGCCGGAGCCCAGGAGGGGTCGACCACGTAGACGCGCGGGAAGTTGTCCTCGTTGGAATCGATGCGCGAGACGGGGAGTTCGGACAGCTTCGCGATCGAATCGGCCCAGCCGGTCGGGCCGGGAACCGCGCGGGTCCGCGCCACGGTTTCTTCCAGGAGATCTGCGATGTCGGCGAGCGTCGCGTCCTCCGCGTCGGAGCGGGCGCGCCGCAGTTCGGAGGCGATGTTCGGGGCCAGCACCGAAGCGAGGATCGCCATGATCGCGAGGACCGCGATCATCTCCACCAGCGTGAAGCCGTGTAACATTTTTTGTCTTGCCGTCATCGACGCAGCCCCGATCCCAGCGAGAGGATGGGCAGGAAGATGGCCAGCGCCACGGTGCCGACCACGGCCACCAGCACCAGGATCATGGCGGGTTCCAACAGCGAGAACGCGTGCTTGATCCGCCGTGGCAGTTCCTCGTTGTAGTAGCGCGCCACGTTGGACAGCGCCTTTTCCAGGTCGCCGGTGGATTCCCCCGCGGCGAGCATGCGCAGGCACAGAGGCGAGAACAGGGCCGATCTCCGAAGGCTTCCGGTGAGGGTTCCGCCTTCGCCCACGTCGCGGATGGCGAAGCTCAGCGCCTTTGCGAAGCAGCGGTTGCCCACCAGCCCCATGCAGAGCTCCAGGTTTTCCAGGATCGAGATCCCGGCCCGGTGGAGCACCGCGAAGTTCTGCGCGAACCGCGATTGCGCGCCCATGGAGTTCAGTTCGCCCAGGACCGGCAACCGCAGCAGCATGCTGTCCCAGCGTTCGGCGAAGGCCTCGCTGCGCCGGATCGCCAACCGCGTGGCCAAGGGGATCCCGACCAGCAGGAGAAGCCAGATCCACCATGTCCGGCTTGCCGCGTGGGACGCGCCCAGGATCAGGCGCGTGATCAGCGGCATGGCCACGTGCATGTCTTCCAGGATGGCGGCGATCTTGGGGATCACCGACGAGAAGAGGAACAGGACGAACAGCGCAAGCAGGATCGACACCACCATCGGGTAGGTGGTGGCCTGCCGGATGTCTCCCGAGATCCGCTCCTCCCATTCCAGCCAGGAACGGATCTCCGTGAACGATTCGGGAAGCCGCCCCGATTTTTCGCCGGCGCGGACGACCGAGATGAATTCCACCTTGAAGATGTCGGGGTGGAGCGACATCGACGAGGCGAGCGTCTCGCCCGATTCCACCGAAGTGGCGATGCCCTCCAGCACGGACCGGAAGTAGGTGTTGCGGGTCTCGTCGGCGAAGTCGCGGAAGGCGGTGGTGATCGGGAGTCCCGCGTCGGTGAGCGTCGCGGCGAAGATGCACAGTTCGATGAGGTCGCGTCGCGCCACCTTCCGCCTGCGTGGCGATCCGTCGCCGCTTCGCGCGGCGACGCCGTTTCCGCCGACGGGTCTTATGGACAAAAGCGCGATTCCCTGCTCCAGGAGGCGTCCCTCCAGCTCTTCCAGGCGTTCGGCTTCGGCCGTGGCCGACCGCTTGACGCCTTCCTTGTCGATCCACTTGTAGGCGAACCGGGGCATCAGCCCACCACCCGGATCGCGTCTTCGAGGTCGACGATCCCCAGCGCGGCCTTGCGCAGAGCGTCCTGGGCGAGCGTGGTCAGCCCTCCGGCGGCGCCGAGTCGACGGATTTCGTCTTCCTGTACGCCGGGGCGCAGCGCCTGCGAGATCGCCTCGTCCACGACCAGGGTTTCGTAGACGGCCACGCGTCCCAGGTATCCGGTGCCCCAGCACGCCGGACATCCCTTGCCTCGCATCAGGCGCGGCGGCTGGTCGGCGGTCCAGGGCACGCCGTGCTGTGCCAGGACTTCGAGGGGATCGGGGACGGGTTGTGCGCAGTCCCGGCAGACCCGGCGGACAAGGCGCTGCGCCACCACGGCCACCAGCGCGGATGCCAGCAGGTACGGTTCGACCCCCATGTTGATGAGGCGTGGGATCGCCGCGGCCGAACTGTTGGTGTGCAGGGTGCTGAACACCAGGTGTCCGGTGAGCGCCGCGCGCGTGGCGAGCTGGGCTGTCTCCTCGTCGCGGATCTCGCCCACCAGGATCACGTCGGGGTCCTGCCGCAGGAGCGAGCGCAATCCGGCGGCGAAGGTCATCCCGATGTCGGGGGCGATCTGCGTCTGCCGGATCATGGGGAGCGAATATTCCACCGGGTCTTCCAGCGTGAACACGCTGCGGGTCATGGAGTCGATCTGCGCGAGCGCCGCGTAGAGCGTGGTGGTCTTGCCGGATCCTGTCGGGCCGGTGACAAGGATGATCCCGTGGGGTCGTTTGAGCACCTTCTGGAAGCGCGTCCGGTCGTGTTCCGAGATCCCCAGCGAATCGAGCTCCAGCACCACGCCGCCCTTGTCCAGGATGCGCAGCACCACGCTTTCGCCGTATTGGGTGGGGAGCGTGGAGGCGCGCAGGTCGACCTGTCGCCGGCCCAGCTGGAACGTGATGCGCCCGTCCTGGGGCGAGCGCATTTCCGTGATGTCGAGGTTGGCCATGATCTTGAGGCGCGCGATCACCGCCTGCTGCAGCGCCTTGGGGAGGAGCGCTTCCTGGTACAGTATCCCGTCGATCCGGAACCGGATGCGCAGCACGCCTTCTTCCGGGGCGATGTGGATGTCGGTGGCGCGTTTGCGCAGCGCCAGCGCCAGGATCTGGTCGACCAGGCGCACCAGCGGGGCGACTTTGCCCGCCTCTTCGGCCATTCCCGCGACGCCCGCCGACAACGCCTTGTCCACGAGGTCGTCGAGCGATTCGGCTTCCACGTACTTCTGGCCGATGGCGTCCATGATCGCCTGCTGCGGCGCGGCCAGGACGTCGAGCGTGAGGTTGGTGAGCTTTTCCACCGCGTCGATGGCCACCACGTCGAAGGTGTCGGCCATCGCCACCGTGAGGGTGCGGCCTTCGCGGTTGAGCGGGAGCAGGTGGTACTGCACCGCGATCTCGCGCGGGACCAGAGCCAGCACGTCGGGTTCCACCACGGCCTGCAGGACGTCGACGAATTCCGTGTGGGTTTCGTTGGCGAGCAGCCGGCTGATCGCCTCGGCGCTCACGAACCCCAGGCTTTCCAGGGTTTCGCCCAGGAAGCCGCCCTTGCGCTTTTGTTCCCGCAGAGCGAGTTGCAGTTGCGCCGGGGAGATCAGGCCGGAATCGACCAGCTTCTCCCCGAGCATGCGGGGCTTCTGCGGTTTGGATGTCGGTTCCATGGAAGCCCGCCGGGATGGATTAGGGAAGGATCGGGCGGGCGGACGTCACTTGTGGGCGAGGTAGACCATGAGCGCGCTGGTGGCGGCGTTCCATTTGACCTTGCCCCAGAGCACCTTCTGCGCCGCGGTCGCGCCGATTCCTTCGTCGAGGATTCCGTCGATCTTCTCGAATTCCTTGCGACCCACGCCCAGGAAGGTGACGTAGACGAGCTGGGTGTTGGCGGGGAACAGCGTGGTCGCGTTGTTGGCCAGCGAGAAGTTCGCGCTGGTGGCCGTCAAGGCCCCGGCCGCCGTGGCGACCGACGACATGGTCATGCTCGTTCCGATGGGTGGGTTGGCGGTGGTGAAGCCTTCGGTGTAGGGGCCGCGGAACTTGCGCCAGAGCCCGGCTCCGGTGGTGGCGGGCGCCGCGGTGCTGGCCAAGGCGAGAGCGTCGGGAAGGGAGGCGCCGTACGCAGCGTTCGAGACGCCGTCGGCGAGCGGGGTCGCGGCTCCGGCGGCGGTCAGCGGGTACAGGCTTCCGACGTCGGCGTAGTACTTGGCCACCGCCGACTGCAGCGTCTTGATGGAGCTCGTCGCGCTGGTGATCTTGGAATCGGAGATGCTGTCGAAGATGCGCGGTGCCACCGCGGCGACCAGGATGGCGATGATCGCCAGGACGCCGATCATCTCGATCAGCGTGAAACCTGCGCGATGCGGGAGCTTGGACGGGGATCTCGATGCGCTCATTTTGTTCTCCTGGGTGTTGGACGGATTCCGACTCTCCCGACGCGTCCGCGGACGACGGATGGGATCCTTTCCCGGAAGCGTACCATCCCCGCCCCGGGCGCGCAATGCCGGGATTCGTCATCGGAGGAACGAATCCTTGCCGGGAACCGTGTATTTTGGGAACCTGTGGCAGACGGTCGTTGTTCGTCCAGTGGGCGTTTCCGATCGGACTCCAATTTCCGTGTTCCACAAAACCAAGGAGAATCAATGTTCCGAGTCGTCACCAAAGTTCGCTTGATCGCCGTGTTGCTTGCCGTCGTCGCGTCGGGTACCGCGCTCACCGGTTGCTACGGTTCGTTCGGTCTCACCAAGAAGGTGTACCAGTTCAACGGGAACTTGGGGAACAAGTGGATCAATTCCCTGTTCACCGTCATCCTGGGTGGGCCTGTCTATGGTGTTTCGAGCCTTGCCGACGTGGTGGTCTTCAATCTGATCGAATTCTGGACCGGATCCAATCCCGTGGCGTCGGGCGCCAAGGATTTCGATCAGAAAATGGCCGACGGAACCCGCGTGCAGGGCGTCAAGCTCGACGATGGCCGTCTGCAGGTGACGGTGACGCCGATCCAGGGCGATGCGAAGACCGTGGTCCTCGATCGCGAAGTCGACGGCATCCGCGCCACCTCCTTGGATGGCGCTCTGGTGGCCAAGGTCGCCGATGTCGCCGACGGGCGCACCGTGATGATCACCCCCAAGGCGAACTGAACCGCCTGAAGCGTCGGGTCCTTCGTTCGGACCCGGCTTCGGAAGCCCTTGGTCGGAATCTGTCCGACCGGGGGCTTTTCGCATGGGCCTGCAAAGCCTGGCCGAACGGGGGTCGGGGAGGTTGGCGGAATCAGAACCAAAAGAGTTCTATTTTGATCCTCGACAATGATCCGACTCACCAAACAGGCCGATTACGGGATTCTCCTCATGACGCAATTCGCGCGCGCGGGGATGTCGGGGCTGTTGTCGACCACCGACCTTTCCACCCGATCGAGGCTTTCCCAGCCGATGGTCAACAAGACCCTCAAGCAGTTGCAGAGGGCGGGGCTTCTGGTGAGCCACCGGGGAGTGAACGGAGGCTATCGCCTCGCGCGGGACGCCGGTGCGATCACGCTGGAAGAGATCATCGAGGCCATGGACGGTCCGATCGCGCTCACGGAATGCCACGAGCATACGGGCGGAGGGGATTGCGGGATCAAAGCCACCTGCCCCACCCGCGTGAACTGGGGGGTGATCAACAGCGCCATCCGTGACAGCCTCGCGGGGATCACGCTGCTGCAGATGATCCATCCGCTTCTGGGGTCACGCCGGATCAAGGAGCGGGTGAAAACGAATCCGGTCTGAAGTCCGGGAGCTTGCCGGAGGCGATAGCCTGGTCTCGGCGGGAGTACGGAGCCGTTCAATGGACCTGGAATTCCGGGTTTGTCGGTCGGGCTGTGGGGGTATTCTTGGAACATGCGCGGGGCTTGGCGTGGTTCGCCGGCTCCGCGATCGATCCAACCGCATCATCCACTCCAGATGGAGGCTCCCGTGCCGATCCGTCCCTTCCTGCTCGCTCCTGCCCTCGCCGCGGCCGCTTTCGCCTGCCTGCCCATGCCCTACGACGCCCCGAATCTGGCCGCGCGCGCCAATTGCGTCCTGCCCCCGGCGCCGATCCCGGTCGCATTCACGATCGTTCGCGGCGATGTCGACGCCTACGTGGTCGGCGAGTTCGAACACCCTGTTCCTGCCGCCTGCGACGAGATCGTGGTGGACAGCGTCACGCGCGGCGTGCCCCCGCTGCTTCCCAGGCCCAAGTCCTGGGACGACGCCACCGTCTTGTCCGATGCCGGCGCGGTCACCGTCCATTGGCGCGCGGTCCAACCCGAGCGGGATTCGGCCGGCGCGGCCACTTGCGCCAAGATCCGTCGCTCCCGCGTGGTGAGCGCGATTCCGCGCAGCTACTCGCCGCTCATGGTCTTTCCCCCGATCGTGCAGCCCGCCGATTCCGTCTTCGAGTGCCACGACGGGTATTGCTCGCGGATGCCGCGCCGCGTGGTGGACAACAAGCCCGATCCCGGCACCTGCCTGGAGGGCATGCCCGCTCCGGCGCCGTCCCGCGAGGCGGCGTTGGAATACATCCGAGGCCGGCTCGAGGCTTCGGGGGCGGTCTTCCAGTTGACCAGGGCGGAAGGACTCCTCGAACGGATTCCTCCGAAAATTGTCGTTTGCAGGGGCGACGAGCCGATCCTCCCGGCCGACCCCCTTCTCCAGGAGGCTGCACCTCTCGGGATGGATCTGCAAGCTCCCAAGCTTGTCCTGCCTCCGGAGTTGCTCGAGACCCGGATCGTGCTCGACGATGGATTTTACACGCAGTGGCCGCGCCTGGGTGCCTGGAACGACACCGCGGTACCCGCCGACCTCGCGATACCGGCTCCGGGCAACGCCGGTGATCGGTTCGAATCCGAAAACATCCAGTTCTTCGTGAATCCGCTCCGGCGCGACGACGCGAGCATCGTCAGGAGCATTTTCGTCCGCACCGGAATCAAGCGCTACGAGTACATCGGCAGACGGATTCCGTCGCGCGTCTACTGCGGTCCCGCCCCGGCCTCCGAGCCCACCATCGTCGACGACACGCTTCGGCTGGATGGGGCATCCATTCGCCTGACCAACGAGGGCTGCCCTCGCAAGGGAATCGACGTGTTCGCCGGCGAACACTCGGCATGGCTCGTGGTTCCGGCGATCGACCAGACCTTGGCCGAGGCCATGCGGCACGGCGCCTCGATCGAGAACGGCACCTCCTGGCCGATCGACGGCGACAGCGTCCTGGTTCGCGGGTGGAACCTGCCGCTCAAGGATGTGCTTGCGATCGCGACGTCCGTGGAGCCGGCGAACAACCGTGGATCGGGATTCTCCGTCCGCCTGGCGGGAGCGTCCCTGGAAATCGCCGCGACCCGCGCCGGGGCGGTGGAAGTGCTTTCGGCTTCGGGTCGGACCCTTGTGCACCGTGACGTGGTCGCGGGAAGGAACGCGATCCAGCTTCCCGCGGGCAGCCGTGGCATGCTGCTGATCCGCTCGTCGGAAGGAACCGCCAAGGTGCTGGCCCACTGACAAATTCCAGAGTCGGTGCGCATATTGGGGGAGCGTTCGATCCATCGTCGATGCTCCCCCTCTCGTCTCCAGGAGCCGCCATGAAACGTTCCCTGCTTCCGATTCTCGTCGCCGTGTTCTCCGGGGTGTTCGGCTGCGCCGCGCCGCGCGCGGTGATCTGGGACGGAACCAGCATGGAGCGAGGCCATGTGCAAGGGCATCTGGGGATGGTGGGCAATGTCCCGACGGCCACCTTGGGCGCCCTGGGGAGCGCCCAGATGGACGCCGTGGAACGGGCCGCCGCGGAATACAAGAACAGCGATTCCTTGAACGACCGCGAGATGTACCTGAGCGGCACGCGATCCCTGGTCGCCGCGAGCCTGGACATGCCGGGCATGAACACGGTCGCCTCGCTGCACCTGGGGTTGGGATGGGGGCTCGAAGCCGGCTACAGGCGCGAAGGCGGCGTGAACGCATGGTCCCTGCGCTGGCAATTCCTGTCTGCCAAGGACATTGGCTGGAACGCGGGCACGGGCATCCAGTACTCGTCGTCCGAGTACGAGCTGCCTTCCGCGCTGGGGGATCTCCAGTCGGTGCTCGGCTAGAAGTTCGAGCGCAAGGACATCCAGGTACCGGTGGTCTTTTCCCGGCCGTTCGGCGACGACGGCGAATACGGCTCGGGTGGATTCGGCCTGGTCGGCGCCTGGACGAGCAGCAAGTACGGGTTCGACCCGGAAGGGCTCTACCGCAGGTGGGGCGACACCGTGGCCGTGCTCGAGCGGTTGCCCGACCAGGAATCCTCCTTTTTCAGCTACGGCGCGGTGGGGTTCGTGCGCTTCGGGTACAAGCATGTCTGGTGCATGACCGGGATCACGGTGCTCTACCAGGACTATGGATCCTACAAGGTGCCGTCGCGCGACCCGGTGGAGCTTTCCGGATTCGCGATCCTGCCGACGATCGGACTCGAATTCCGAATCTGATCCACGACACGGTTCACGGATGCTCCGGTGGCTTGCGGGTGGAATCAGAACCAAAACGGTTCTATATTCAAGGAGAGGCATCCACTCCCTTGACCAGCCCAGGAGCACCCGAGCATGGCCGACGCGACCGACAATGAAATCCTGCAATCCCAGCTCGACGAGGGTTACAAGCACGGATTCGTGACCGACATCGCGACCGACATCCTGCCACCGGGCCTCACCGAGGACACCGTCAGGTTCATTTCGGCCAAGAAGGAAGAGCCGGAATGGATGCTGGAATGGCGCCTCAAGGCGTTCCGCAAGTGGCAGACCATGGCCGAGCCCGACTGGGCGAAGGTCGTGTACGCGCGGGTGGACTACCAGGAACAGAGCTATTGGGCGGCCCCCAGGACCGACGGCCCCAAGAGCCTGGACGAGGTCGATCCCGAAATCCTGGCGACGTTCGAGAAGCTCGGGATCCCGCTCCAGGAGCGCGCCGCGTTGGCGGGCGTTGCGGTCGACGCCGTGTTCGACAGCGTGAGCGTCAAGACCACCTTCCGCGAGAAGCTCTCCGAGATCGGCGTCATTTTCTGTTCGATCAGCGAAGCCTTGCGCGAACACCCGGATCTGGTGAAGAAGTACATCGGCTCGGTGGTGCCTCCCGGCGACAATTTCTTCGCGGCGCTCAACACCGCCGTTTTCTCCGACGGTTCCTTCGTGTACATCCCCAAAGGCGTGAAGTGCCCCATGGAGCTGTCCACCTACTTCCGCATCAACGCGGCCAAGACGGGGCAGTTCGAACGCACACTCATCATCGCAGACGAAGGCGCGCAAGTGAGCTATCTGGAGGGATGCACGGCCCCCATGCGGGACGAGAACCAGCTGCACGCGGCCGTGGTGGAACTGGTGGCCCACAAGGACGCGTACATCAAGTACAGCACCGTCCAGAACTGGTACCCCGGCGACAAGAACGGCAAAGGCGGCATCTACAACTTCGTGACCAAGCGCGCGCTGTGCGAAGGCGAAAACTCCAAGGTGAGCTGGACGCAGGTGGAAACGGGTTCGGCCGTCACCTGGAAGTACCCCTCGTGCATCCTCAAAGGGGATCGCTCGGTGGGCGAATTCTATTCGGTGGCGGTCACGAACAATTTCCAGCAGGCCGACACCGGCACCAAGATGGTGCATATCGGGAAGGACACGAAGAGCACGATCGTGTCCAAGGGAATCAGCGCGGGCAAGTCCAGCCAGACCTACCGGGGGCTGGTGAAGGTCAATCGCGGATCCGAAGGCGCGCGCAACTTCAGCCAGTGCGACAGCCTGCTCATCGGCGACAAGTGCGGGGCGCACACGGTGCCGTACATCGAGATCCGCAACGACACGTCGCAGGTGGAGCACGAAGCCTCCACGAGCCGCATCGGCGAAGACCAGATCCTGTACCTGCGTTCGCGCGGGCTGTCCAACGAAGAAGCTGTGAACCTGATCGTGAACGGATTCTGCAAGGACGTGTTCCGCGAGCTGCCCATGGAGTTCGCCGTGGAGGCGCAGAAGCTGCTCTCCGTGAGCCTGGAAGGCAGCGTGGGCTAAGGTCGCCTCCTTTGGGGAGAAGGCTCAGTTCTTCGCCTTGAACCACTTCATGGGGTAGTCGGGCTTGGTCTCGCCGCCCGCGATCCGGCGCAGCTTGCCGGCCAGGATGGCGCGTTTGGCCGGTGACAACCGGTCGACGAACAGCACGCCGTTCACGTGGTCCAGTTCGTGCAGGATCACGCGCGCGTCGAAGCCTTCGAACAGGGCGCGGTGCTTGGCGCCGGACAGGTCCTGGTATTCCACTTCCACGGAGCGTGGACGGTCCACGGTGATCTCCAATCCCGGAAAGCAGAGGTTGGCTTCGATCGATGGCTCCAAGGGTTCGCGTTCGGACAGGATCCGGGCGTTGATCATCTCGGTCTTCAGGCCGGTCCCCGACGGAAAGATGTCCGGGCGATGTTCTTCGGGGACGTTCTCGAAGACCTTGGAATTGTCGATGTAGATCAGGTTCATCTCCAGCCCCACCATGGGAGCCGCGATCCCGCAACCCTGGGCGCGCTCCAGCGTGGCGCGCAGCGAGGCGACGAGTTCCGGCAGGTCGGGACGGGAAACGTCCACATCCGGGGAACGCCGCTTGAGCGAAGGGTGGTCGAAGGACAGGATGGGGCGGATGGCCGGTTGGGTGCTCATGGATCCCAAAGGTGGCAACTAGATTTGCCCACCCACAGCCTGCCCGGCCGGAGGCTTCCATTCCAGGAAGCCCGAACCGGTCGCGGCAGCGACGGCGGAAAGGTGCCATGTCCTTCGTATCCCTCCAGTTTCCGATCTTCTTCCTGATCGTCTGCCTGGTGCTGGGGCTTCTTCCCAAGAAGGCCCGGTGGGCGTGGTTGATCGCGGCCAGCTGCTGGTTCTACATGGCCTTCATTCCGGCGTACATCCTGATCCTGTTCGTGCTCATCGCGGTCGACTACACGGCGGGACTCTGGATCGAACGAGCGGAGGGGAAGAAGCGGAAGTGGATCCTGGTGGGCAGCCTGATCACCAACGTGGGGATGCTCGCCGCGTTCAAGTACCTGAACTTCGCCCTCGACAACGTGAACCAGTTGTTCCATGTCGCGGGTCTGGGCGAGCTCGCCTGGCGATTCCCGTTGGTCCTTCCCATCGGGCTTTCGTTCCACACCTTCCAGTCCATGGCCTACACGATCGAGGTCTACAACGGACGCCAGAAGGCGGAACGGCACCTGGGGATCTATTCGCTGTACGTGCTCTTCTTCCCGCAGATGGTGGCAGGCCCCATCGAACGCCCCCAGAACCTGCTGCACCACCTCAGGGATCCGGCCGGGTTCACCTGGATCGGCCTGGTCGACGGGCTCAAGTTGATGTCCTGGGGCTTTTTCAAGAAGGTCCTGGTCGCCGATCGCCTGGCGGTCTACGTCGATTCCGTGTTCGCCAATCCAGGTGCGCATTCTGGCTGGGAAGTCCTGCTGGCTTCCTGGTTCTTCGCGTTCCAGATCTACTGCGATTTTTCCGGCTACACCGACATCGCCCGCGGCGCTTCGCGCGTGATGGGGTTCCGGTTGATGCTGAACTTCAACCATCCCTACGTCTCCCGCAGCCCGGCCGAATTCTGGCATCGCTGGCACATTTCGCTGTCCAGCTGGTTTCGCGACTACCTGTATTTCCCGCTGGGAGGCAGCCGCGGGGGCCTCGCCAAGACTTGCCGCAACCTGCTGATCGTGTTCGTGGTGTCGGGGCTGTGGCACGGCGCTGCGTGGACGTTCCTGGCCTGGGGCGGCCTCCACGGCCTGTTCGTGGTCGTGCAGAGGCTTCTGGACGAATCCAAGGCCTACCGGGCGGTCGCGACCAGGATCGGCTCCTTCGCTTGGGGGCGGATCCTCCAGATCCTTTTCACCTTCCAGCTCGTGACGCTCGCCTGGATCTTCTTCCGGGCCAAGGACATGACCGACGCGATCGGAGCGATCGGCAGGATCGCGTCCCTGGGGACATGGGGCGAGCTCGGGGCGGCGTTCGCCGATCCCGCGGCCCGTTCGGGCGTTCTGGTCCTGGCGTTCCTGCTGGTTCTGGAATGGGCCCACCGCCGTTGGCATGTGCCCACCCTGATCGCCGCCAAGCCCTGGTGGGTGCGGTGGATCCTGTGGTACGCGCTTCTCGCGTGCGTTCTGGTCTTCGGAAGGTTCGGCAATGAACAGTTCCTCTACTTCCAGTTCTAGGTCTCCGTTCTGGAAACGCGCCCTGATCGCGACGGGATTCGTCGCGGGATTCCTGGGCGTGTTCTTCTGGCTCAACGCGCAGGGCGGCAAGGGTCGCATCCAGGGCGACATCTGGTTTTCGCGGGTCGCGGGTTCCGGTGTGGGGCATACGGCCGACGCCTTGTTCCTGGGAAGTTCGAGGGTGTCGGCGGCGATCGAAACGCGGGTGTTCGACCAGATCCTGTCGCAGGTGCTCGGGCGTCCCGTCCAGAGCGTCAACCTGGGGATGGGCTACAGCACCACGGCCGAATGGGCCATGGGGTTGCGGCGTTTGCAGGAACTCAATCCCGAGGCGATCCGCGGATCGGTGGTGTTCATCGAAGCTCCCATGGGTCTCGCCGACTACAAGACCTGGGAGGATTCCTGGGTGGTCGATCAGGCCCCCGAATTGATGTCGCGCTACCTGACGGCGTCCGATCTGCCCGCCTTGTTCGAATCCAACACGCCCGCGGGCCAAAAACTGCTCGTGGCGGCCAACGTCCTGTTCGGCTACGACGAGAACATCTCGCGCGTGCGGCGATCCTTCCAGACGTGGCTGGAGGGCGCGACGCTTTCCTTGTTCTCCCTGGTGCTGCCGATTCCGGTCGAGGACCAATCCACCGACCTGACCTCGCGCGGCGGGATCCGCAACGACAAGAAGGGCGTGCAGGATGCCATCGCGCTGGCCAAGAGCGTGATCCAGAAGGATCTCGCCGACCAGAAGCCCCAGCGCGAATGGGAGTCCACGACCCTTTTCACCGTGGTCCAACGCCTGCGAGAACTCGGTGCCCAGCCGATCGTCTACGAGATGCCCATGAGCTCGGCCATGGCGCGCGTCTACGAGACCCCCGTCCGGATCCAGGATCGCGTCGCGTTCCAGGAGGCGCTGAAGGCCTGGGGCGTTCCGTACTTGGCTCCCCGCATCGCCACCGTGGACGAGGACTTCCCCGACATCTGGCATCTGCGCAAGAGCCGGGCACCGGAGTTCACGCAAAATCTTTCCATGGAATTCCTGGAAAAATTCGTCTATCCCGCGATCCGGCGTTCGTCAGCCGCACCGGCAACGGATTCCGTCAAGGCGCGCTGACCCCGATCCCGGCCGACCGCCGGGAATGGCCGGTCACAGGTGCTCGAGCGCCTCCAGGACGGCGTCCATCTCTTCGTCGGTGCCGATGCTGATCCGGGCGTGGCGCTCCAGGCGAGGGCCGCGGAAGGCGCGGATCAGGATCTTGTGTTCGCGCAGGGCGGCCAGAAGCTCCGCCGCGGACAGCGTGGGATGCGCGGCGAACACGAAATTGGCGCTGGAAGGCGGAAGCGAAAAGCCCAATCGCTCCAGGCCGGCGGCGAACCGCTCGCGGGTGGCGACCACCTTGGCGCAGGTTTCCCGGAAGTAGGCTTCGTCGCGGATCGCGGCCGCGGCCCCGAACTGCGCCACGCGGTCCACGGTGTAGGAATTGATGGAGTCGCGCACGCGTTCCAGTGCGTCGATCAGTCCTCGGTCGCCCATCGCCCATCCTACGCGCAGTCCGGCCAGGGACCGGGATTTGGAGAGGGTCTGGACCACGAGCAGGTTCGGGTGTTCGCCGATGAGCGGCGTGGCCGTGTCGGCTCCGAAATCCACGTAGGCTTCGTCGACGACCACGACGCTGTCGGGATTGCGGCGAAGCACGGCCTCCACGGCGTCCAACGGGACCTTCACCGTGGTCGGGGCGTTGGGATTGGGGAAGATCACGCCGGATTCCGTCGAGACCATCTCGTCCATCGGGATCCGGAATTCGTCGTCCAGGCGCACGGTCCTGAACGGCACGCCGGTGGCCCGCGCGTACACCGGATAGAACGAGTAGGTGAGGTCGGGGAACACGAGTTCGCCGCCGCGTCGGAAGAAGGCCAGGAACGCGAAGTAGAGGACCTCGTCGGATCCGTTGCCCGCGAAGACCTGCCCGACATCCAAGCCTTCCCGCTCGGCGACGGCCTTGCGGAAGTCCGAGCAATTGGGGTCGGGGTACATGGGCATCCGCGACCCAAGGGCTTCGTGCATCGCCGCGATCGCCGCCGGCGAGGGCGGATACGGGTTCTCGTTGGTGTTCAGCTTGATCCAGCCGCCGCCCTGGGGTTGTTCGCCCGGCACGTAGGGGGCCAATTCCTGCAGGCCCTTGCTCCAGAATCTGGTCGCGTCTTGCATAGGGTTTCCAAGGTAATCGTCCGATGGACGATCGGTTTCATCGCTGCTGGGCGATATGGCGGGCGATGTCCTTGTCGCGGATCATGATGTGGTCCACGATCCAGTGGAGCGCGAACTTCTTGAACGCGATGTTCGCCTCCTCGGTGTCCAGAGGAGCCATCGCCACGTCCGAAAGATTGCTGATCAGCGCGTCGTGGATCCGGATGTGTTCGTCGAGCTTGGGGTACCCCACCCTTCGCATCTCGTCTTCTTCGGCAGTGAAGTGCTCGCGGGCATATTTGAAAAGCCGCACGATGCACGTGCGCGCCTTTTTTTCGTCGACCGTCTCGGGGATGCTGTTGGCGATGTTGAACAGGAGCTGGTGCTGCGCATCGAGTTCGGGAATCCCGATCGAATAGGTTTCGTTCCAGTCGATCCGCAGGTTCATGAAGGTTCCTTGGTCTTGTGGAACCTCGCGTAGTCCATGTCGATCGTCTGGATGTGGTCCACGATCCAGTCGATCGCGAAGCTCTTGAACTCCTGGTTGGCTTGGTCGGTGTCCAGCGGCAGGGTGGACACTTCCGTCAGGCGGGCGATCAGGTCCTCGTGGATCTTGGCGTGTTCCTCGAGCCGGGGGTAGCCCATCTTGCGCATTTCTTCTTCTTCGAGGGCGAAATGCTCGTGGGTGTATTTGAACAGGCGCACGATGGTCGTGCGGACGCGCTGCTCGTTCACTTCTTCCGGGATCCCGTTGATGATGTCGAAAAGCGTCTGGTGCTGGAGGTCCAGCTTGTCGATCCCGACGGAGAAATCGGCGTTCCAGGCGATCTTGTGGTTCATGGACATTGCTCCAGGAGGGGACGAAGGTGTGCGACCATGCTACCACTTCCTCATCCTTTCGCGCACCGGCGATTTCGTTCGCCAAGCGAGTCTACCTTCTTGTCTGGAACTCCGTGACCGGGGTCCGTTTTCGGGAAAGGTTGGGTACGGATTTCTTATGCGCGACACGACGACCAACGTGGCCATCTACTGGGACTTCGAGAATCTCCAGGCGAGCCTGGTGGAAAAGAAGGGCGGCCCGGGCGCCTACGGACGCACCAAGTACCAGGCCCAGGAAGCGCTCATCGACATCGAGAGCATCATGGAGTACGCGGCCACCTTCGGGGTGGTGTCGATCAACCGCGCCTACTGCAACTGGCAGTGGTACGGCAAGTACCGCGAACCGCTTCTGCACAACGGGCTGGAACTGATCCAGCTGTTCCATCCGGGCGCTTCGGGCAAAAACGGCGGCGACATCAAACTCTGCCTGGATTGCACCGAAGACCTGATGCGGTTCCCGCACATCGACGTGGTGGTGGTCGTGGGTGGCGACAGCGATTTCCTGCCGGTGGCCCAGAAGATCAAGGCGCAGGGCAAGATGCTGGTGGGGATCGGGGCGGCCGCCAACACCAATCGCCACTGGGCCCACAGTTGCCACGAATTCAAGTTCTACGAGGCGCTCATCCTCGACGACGATCGATCGGCTCCGGAAGTCGTTGCGCCTCAGGGCGCGGCTGCCTTGGTCCAGACTCCCGCTGTCGCGTCGTCCCAGCCGGTCCAGGTTCCGCAGATCGCCGCGGTGGTGGATCCCGACAACGTCGTGATGTCGCGCCCCGAAGACCTCCTGCGGCGCGCCATCCTGCGCCTGTCGGGAAAGTCCAACGACGATTGGGTGCTCAAGGGGTCGATCCGCCCGATGATGAAGCGTCTGGATCCGACCTTCGCCGAAGAGCAGCACGGCGTCAAGAATTTTTCCGCCTTCATGAAGAAGTTCGAAGCTCTCCTGGAGGTGCGTGCCGGTCGGAACGACCAGGAAGTGCGTCTGCGAGGTCGGGGCGACAGGTCCGGCGCGCGCATGGAATCGCCTGCCGAGCGCAAGGACGATCGCCAAGGGGGGCGCGATCGCCGCGGCGATCGGCATCGCGACGGGCGCCGCGACCATCAGGATCACCAAGGGGCGGATGCGGTGGAAACCCCGGTGGTCGAGCCTGTCCGCCAGCCGGAAGACATCCCGGTTGTCGTACAGCCCGAGGCTTTGGATCCGATGTCCGTCCCCGAATCCGCCGCACCGGCGGAGGAATCGTTCCAGGTGGAACCGGAGGCTCCGGCCAAGAACGGGCGTCGCGCCAGGCAAGGAGCCCCGCGCAAGCCATCCTCTGCATCGTCGGGTGCCGAGGATTCTGTTGTGCCAGCCGCAGCAGCCAAAAAACCGGCGGCTTCACTGAAAAAAGCCCGGGCCAAGAGCGCACCCAAGAAGGAGTGACGGTACCCTGCGATGTCCGGGGGGCGGTGTCGGCGATCGGTATCGCCGACCGCGTTTGATCGGTCTCGCGGAGTGGACCGTGGATACAGAACCGTTTTGGTGCTATTTTCCTTTCCAGGGTCACGGTGTGCGATCGGGGGAGTTCCCCGGCAACGTCCGTGGACGGGAGAACGGCAATGAGCGGCGACATTCTTCTGGAGATCAAGGGTCTGCGGGCCTCGGCGGGAACCACCGAGATCCTCAAGGGCTTGGACCTCGTGGTTCGCCGCGGCGAAACCCACGCGATCATGGGGCCCAACGGTTCGGG